>JAITPP010000194.1 GCA_031289385.1 Prevotellaceae bacterium
GGGCAGTCGTATGTTTACGAACCAGCCATTGCAACCGTCCGCATTGATCATATTGGAAGAGGCTATAATATATCATTATCTAAGAAATGTTCCGAAAGAAATACAGATAGAACTGGGGAATGTAAAATTTGTCGTTCCGGAAAGGTTTGCAGATTACGACCCAAGTAAAGATGAACAAAATAAAGAAAGTATTCAAACACTATATCGAATTTATAATTGGATAAAAGACAATCCTGATAAATGGGAATTACCACCGGCAAAAGATAGTTTTTAATATGTTTATGGCAATACCCTCGTTCGGCGTAGTTTCCAAACTACGTCGAGCTAAAAGCAAGGCTGCTGACTTGCAAAAAAAACAGAAAATAAAGATAGAATAAAAAAATATGAATACAGAATACAAAATAAAAAAACAGGAAAATTTACATTGCGGGCGACGTGGTTTGGAAACTACGCCGAACGGAGATGGTATAAAACACAACTAATAAAAAATATAAGATAATTAATAATCAAATAACTATTAATCATGAACAAAATAATAATTTTTATACTACTATCAGCAATTTGTACTAATAATGCACTTGCACAACGTATAGTCATAAATAATGATTCGCTTAGAATACATTTTCAAAGTGAAAAAGAAAAATATTGGATGAAAAATATGCCGTTTAATAAATAAAATATTATAAACGAAAAGATAATGCAAAAACAAGATATTATGTACAATAAAAAAATAAATATCAGAAAATATCTATGCTTGTGCATAGCGTTTGCTACATACTTTACTGTATTTGGACAAACAAATTCGTATATAAATGTATTGCGCGATGAAAAAAATCAAAATATACGAATTAGACTTATTGATTCTATTATTGAAAAATCATTTTTCAACTTTGAATATATGCCTTGTGCTTATATTATATCATAAAAAATTATCCTTTACTTATTGCAAATGAATATGATATGGCTGAATTTAATGTGTGTAATAAACATGTTATTTTTAGATGTTCATATTCTGATTTTTATTCAAAACAATTTTATAAATTAGAAAAATGGCTTGAAGATAATAAAGATAATTATGAATTAAATACAGAAACGTTTTTTTATTAAAGCATATTAAATGCAAACGCAACTCTCACATACAAAATTCCAAAAAAAAATAATTTACAACTGCAAATTATCCGTAGTCGTTTACGTCATTTTCATTATATGATAAACGTTTTGAATGTCATCATCATCTTCAAATTTATCTATAAGTTTTTCGATTTCAACTTGTTGTTCGGGCGATAGTTCTTTAAGTTCAACTGTCGGCAAACGGTCGAATCCTGCGCTTATCATTTCCAAATTATTATCTTCGATATATTTCTGTATTGCGCCGTAGGCTTCGTATATGCCGTAAATTACAATATCGTTTTCGTCGGCAAAAACTTCTTCGCCGCCAAAATCTATAAGGTTAAATTCGAGTTCTTCGAGATTAATATTGTCGTTTTTTTTGATTTTGAAGATACATTTATGTTCAAACATAAATTCAACGCTTCCTGATGTTCCCAGCGAGCCGTTGTGTTTATTGAAATAACTGCGTACATTTGCAACCGTGCGCGTAGGATTGTCGGTTGCTGTTTCAACCAAAAAGGCAATTCCATAAGGTCCGTAGCCTTCGTAAATCACTTCTTTATAATCACTTTGGTCTTTTTCGGTTGCTCGTTTTATTGCGCGTTCGATATTTTCTTTCGGCATATTTTCCGATTTCGCCGTTTGTATCAATGCGCGTAGGTGCGGATTTGTATTTGGATCGCCGCCGTTTTTTGCCGCTATTGTTATTTCTTTACCCAATTTGGTAAAAACGCGCGACATATTTCCCCAACGTTTCAGTTTTCTTGCTTTTCTAAACTCAAATGCTCTTCCCATATCTTTATGATTTAAATTAATTTATTTTTTTATCCCAACTTATTTTGCCGAGATAAAACGATAAAGAGCCTTTTTGGCTCTTTATTACTCTTTAATTCAATTGTTTAACTTCGGCTCTTTCTATGTATTTATCTATTTCCTGAGCTTCGATAGTTTTGCTGAAATTTGTTTTTATTTTTTTATACACTTTTACAGCATCGGCATATTGTCCTAATTGCTCGTAAGTTATGCCTGCTTTCATAAGATATTCGGCGCTATAATCGTTTTCGCGATAATCAGCTGCTTTAATAAAATATGAAACTGCATCATTGTATTGTTCAAGCTCGATGTAAGCATCTCCAATACCGCAATATGCTCGCGCTTGAAGTAATTCATCCTTTCCGTTGAAATTTTCCAATTGTGAAATCGCTTCCTGAAAATTTCCCAGATGCAGATTGCAAAAACCTGCATAAAAATAAGCAAGGCGTCCTGCTTTGGTTGAACCGTATTCGTCGATAATCTGATTGAATCCTAAATTTATTCCATCGCCGTTTAATGCGATATTAAGCGAATCGATTTCGAAATAACGTTCGGCAGCCGCCATTTGTTCCAATGCTGCATTTTCGCGCGGAGTTTTAACCAGATGATTGTAAGCAAAAATTGCAATTACAACAACCGCTACTGCTACAACAGTTCCGATAATTTTTGTTTTGTTTTCGGCTAAAAATTTTTCGCTTTTACTCAGCGCCTCGCCTACAACTTTAAGTTTTTCTTCTTTTTTGATGTTTTTTGACATATAACCAAAGATTTTATTTTTGAGCCGCAAAATTAATAAAAATTTGGCAATTTAATGCTGATTAGTAAAAAAATATGTAAAAACTTATTACATGGTTGTAATATGTATTTGGTATTCAGTATTTAGTATTTGGTCGTTGGTCGTTAGTATTTGGTATTTAGTCGTTGGTCGTTAGTATTTGGTATTTAGTATTTGGTATTTAGTCGTTGGTCGTTGGTCGTTAGTATTTGGTATTTAGTCGTTGGTCGTTAGTATTTGGTATTTAGTCGTTGGTATTTGGTATTTGGTATTTAGTCGTTAGTATTTAGTATTTGGTATTTGGTTGGAAGTTAAAGAAGTTAGATACTAATTCTTCATTCTTCATTCTTAATTCTTAATTCTTCATTCTTAATTCTTCGTTCTTAATTCTTAATTCTTCATTCTTAATTCTTCGTTCTTCGTTCTTCATTCTAAATTTTCAACCAGATACTAATTTTTCATTTTGTTTTTTCTTCACAAAGTTCATATTTTCCAAAATAAAAAAGGCTGCCCAAAAAAAGGACAGCCTCATTTTTATTTTGTATTTGTTCTATTTTATGGAATCAAATTTTTTACTGTGTCAAATGCTACATCGTTTTGTGCTTTTGCTTTTAATGTGGCATCTTTTGCAAATGCATCCGAAAGATAACTTGTTATATTGCTTGTGTTTCCTTCTTTTGCTGCAATCACTGCTTTAAGATATGATGCTTTGCCTGTGTTGTCGTTAACTTTATCTAAAACGCTTTTTGCGCCGCTTACGTTGTTGTTCAAATATTTTGCCAATGCTTCGTTGAACGTGTTTGTGCCTTCAAGCGCTGCTGCTGCCGATTGATAATCGCCGTTTACAATAGAGATAGCTGCAAGGTTTTGTTTTGACGATGCTGTATTTGCCTGTGCAAACGATTTTGCTGCGTCGCTTATACTTCCGCTGCTTAATTGTGCTGCGCCGAGATTGTTGTAAATCTGGTTGTTCTTTTTGCTTACTGCATCAAGTACTTTTTTGGCTTCGTCGGCTTTTCCTTGTTTCAAAAGCATAGCGGCATAGTTGTTTATTGCGCGTTCGTCTTCGAATTTATCGGCTGCTTTTTTATAAACCTGTGCTTTTGTTTCGTAGTCGTCATTTTTCAATAAAGTTGCTGCATATAAAAGTGCATCTGCGTCAAGATTGTTTATTCCTTGTGTGCCGATAAGTGCAAGCAGTTCTTCGTCGCTAAAATTATTTACTTTAACTTTTGCTGTTAAAACCGAACGGCGTAATTCAGGTAAAACTTTTTCTTCGAGTACAGAGAATACTTTTGACATATTTCTGATTTCGCGTTCGCGAACAACAGGGTCTTGATACATTGACAATACTCGCAAAATCAAATCTTTATCGTTGATGCTTGAGCCTGATACCAATTCTTTAAATCCTTCCCAATCTTCGGCTGTATTTTTTATTGCAACTTGTCCTTGTGGTTTTGTTTCTTTTTTAGAATATAATTTGTCGAATGCTTCGTTTGCTGTTTTTCCTCTGTCTGCCGATAGTTTTTCATTGAGAGCAAGAGCTCCTTCGGGCGATGCGTATGCTGATATTTCCATTCCTTGATATTCAACTTTGTTGCCATCTGCAACTGCGTTATCAATAAATGCTTTCAGTTCGCTTACATCTTCTTTGCTTAACTGATTTTTTCTTACGTTTGATTTGTTGTACTCATATTTTATTTGAGCTTCTTTTTGATCATAACTAAATTTTTTGTAATCATCTTTCAGCAAATCAACAGCAACGGTGTTTTTATCAACAAGTAAAGCGGTTGAAATTGCGCCGGTTGCCAATGGATATGGTTCGTCAAAATCGTACTCTTTGTCTTTGTACAATAATTTTGCTCTTAATTCCAAGTGGCATTTTTCCATACCCTGAACGTATTAAAATCTTAATTTCTGACTTGTTTTGCCGCCTGCATTTTTAATTAGCTCATAGTTGTCATAAACTTTTTCGCCTTGTAATCTTTTTACAGGTCCGGCAACTTCACCACCTTGGTAAACAAGTACAGGCAATAATTGCAGCCCTGCTTTCTTGTTAAAATATTTTTCGGGAAATGTTGCCGACCATTCGGCTTCAATAGCATTTCCTTTAATTTCCAATTGTGTTGGATTGCAAACAATAGCAACATCTTTTGCTGCTTGTTTCATTTTCAGCGGGCTACTGCATGACATCATACCGAAAACCAGCACGAGCGTAGCCACAAATGTTAATTTATTTTTCATATTTTTTACTGTGAATTAATAATTATTATTTTTATGTTTTCTGCGACAAAGGTAATTAATCAATTCAAATATTTGCGTTAAAATGTTTTAACAAATTAATCAATGTTAGGATTTAAATACTTATTATTAGTTCGTAATACGTATTTATTATCATCGGTTTTCTCCAATGTTTCGCTTGCAATATTCTGATTTGATTGTTGTTCGTTTCTAACAACTATATTTTTTCGTTTGAATGCGGGTTCGTTTTCGAGTTGTAAAATTTCTTGTTTTTTTAAACCTGTAAGTTGCTTTTTTACCACAATATTGCTATTATTGTTTAACTTTACCTCATCAGACTCATTGATTTCATGTTCAAAATTGTTATTTTTTACATACATTTGATTATTATCATCCGCATCAATTAAATTATCATCATCTGTTTGCGCCAACGGTTCGATATATTCAAATCCTTCTTCTTCGTTTATCGGCTTATTAATTTCGAAAGGAATATCTTGTTGCGTAAAATTATCATCAATAGTATAAATAATTTTTTTGTCTTTTTCGGCTACGGCATTGCGTGTATAAAGTTCGGGAACATCATTCATTTCAAATCCCGTAGCAACAATAGTAATTATTAATTCATCGCCAAGCGATTGGTCGTAAACCACGCCGCGCTTGATGTTTTCGACTGTTCCTGCCTCTTGTTGAATATAATTCATAATATCGCCGAGTTCTGAAAATTTTATTTCTTTGTCTTTTGTTTCGCTTGATGTGATATTTATAAGAATATTTTTTGCACCTTTTATCGAATTATTATTCAAAAGCGGTGATTTCAAAGCCTCTTCAACTGCATTTACAGCGCGGTTTTCGCCAAATCCGCGTCCTGTGCCGAGCAGGGCTACGCCGCTGTTTTTCATTACTTTTTTTACATCTGCAAAATCAACGTTTATATAACCGGGTTTTGTAATTATTTCGGCTATACCTTTTGCTGCGCTTGCCAATATTTTATCGGCTTTTTTAAATCCATCGCGAAGTGATAAATCGCCGTACATTTCGTACAATTTATTGTTGCTGATTAAAAGTAACGAATCAACATAATGCCGCAATTCGTTTATTCCTTCTATTGCTCTGCGCTGAGGCTCTAAACCCTCGTCCTTAAACGGAAGCGTAACAATTGCCACCGTAAGAATATCCATTTCTTTTGCAATTTTTGCTATTACGGGAGTTGCGCCTGTTCCTGTTCCGCCGCCCATTCCTGCGGTGATAAAAACCATTTCGGTGTTATCGCTAAGCGCAGATTTAATTTTATCTATGCTTTCTATTGCTGCTTGTTTGCCTATTTCGGGGTCGCAGCCTGCACCGCGCCCCCGTGTTAGTTCAGCGCCGAGTTGAATTTTATTTTTTATCGAACTTCGTTGCAATACTTGTCCGTCGGTGTTGCATATCACAAAATCGACACCTGCAATTCCCAATTCCTCCATGTAATTTACGGCATTGTTTCCGCCGCCGCCAACGCCAATAACTTTTATTATTGCGCCTTGCGACATCTCCCATTCGGGAATTATATTAATATCAAAATCGTCGTTCATAATATTTATTTTTATACTTTATCATCAAAATCTATGGTTATGCCCAAAATTTTTGCTATGGAACTTTTTTTGCGTCTTGGAGTAGGCGGAGCAGGTACAACAGGTACTAATTCCTCCTCAACTTTTTCAACTTTTTCAACTTTTTCGGTTTGTTTTTTGAATGATGAATTTTCATATTCAATACCTTTTATAATAAGCCCTACCGCTGTTGAATAATAGGGTTGAGCAAGTTCATTGCCCGAATCGCTGCTTAAATAAACGGGTTTCCCGATACGTGCGCCCAAACCTGTTTTTAATTCAACAAATTGTTTGAAATTGGCAAGCATAGAGCCTCCGCCTGTAAATACTATTCCTGCGTTTAGTTTATCGGCAAATCCCGAACGATCTAATTCGAACATAATTGCGCCGAGAATTTCTTCCATGCGTGCATCAATTATTTTTGACAATGCTCTAAACGAAATTTCTTTTGGCTCGCCGCCGCCAACGCCGGGTATTGTAATAATGCTGTTTGACGATGATAAATCGCCAAGGCAAGAGCCGTATTGTATTTTCATCGATTCGGCATATCGTCTTAACACGCCGCAACCTTCTTTAATATCTTCGGTAACAATATTTCCGCCAAATGGAATTACTGCCGTGTGGCGAACAATGTTATCATAATAAATTACCAAATCGGTTGTGCCTCCGCCAATATCAACCAGCGCTACGCCCATTTCTTTTTCGTCGTCGTCGAGAACTGCGGCTGCCGAAGCAAGCGGCTCAAGAATCAAACGGTTTAATTTCAAGTTCACGTTTTCATTTTCCAAACAACGTTTTACAACTTCCATTGCCGTCGTTTTTCCTATCACAAGATGATAGTTTCCTGCCAATTTTCTGCCTAACACGCCCACAGGTACTTTTATATCCATGCGATCGTCAATGTTGTAACTTTGCGGAATAACGTGCAAAATTTCTTCACCCGGCTCCATTTTCACCGAATACATTTTGCGTTCTAATTCGTCAACTTCTGTTTGTGAAATTTCGATATTTGCATTATCGCGTAAAACTTCGCCGCTTTCGCACGAACATTTTATGTGCTGTCCTGCAATTCCCACGTAAATTTCAGAAAAGTCAAGTCCCGATTCGATTCTTACTGCATCAACAGCCTGTTTAATCAAATTGGGTACTGTTCTTAGGTTTTCTACTTCTCCGCGTACAATTCCCATCGAAGGGATTTCGTAGCTCGCCAGAATTTTGTAACGTCCAAATTCTGTTTTCTGTCCAATCAGGGCAACTATTTTTGTAGTGCCAAGATCAATTGCTGCAATGTAATCTTTCATTTTTTTATTTTTTACAAATTATTTGATTTTTATATTCTATGTTTATTATTTTATATTTGTCCCAACCTATTGCGGGCATTGCGTTTTTATAAAATTTCTGTAATTTATTCAATTTTAATTTGAAATTATCCAAACTGCCGATTTTTACAATGTGTTCGGCAATTTGCGGAATTATTTCTATCTTATTGTTTGTTATATTTATTTGTTCTATCATGTTATTCCAAAACGTATCGTCTTTCAAAAAAGTTGCAAATTCATAAAGTTGATTTAAAAACTTTCCGCTTTCGTTTTTCGAAATATATCCTGCAAAACCTTTTGCCGGCACAGATGTCATCACTCCTGTAACAATGGGAACATTCAAATTTGGTTTGGGCAAAAGCGGAAACATATATCCCGAATCGTCGATATAAAAACGTGCGTTGGCGCATTGCACACGCAAAACAGGACGCCGCTGTGTAATTTCTACATTCAAATTGGCATCTATTGTTGTGAATATATTTATTGATTTTATTGCATTGTTTCTACTTAAAATTTGTTTCAATTTATATTTATCGATTTTATCAAGTTGCTCGCCAATAATTTTTTCGCCGCTGTGCAACAAAATAGATTTAATATCTTTGACTTCGATAAACGGATATTTATCGTCATCGTCAATACTTACTTTAATATCTTTACATATTACGGTTTGTTTTTTATTATCTACAAAAACAAATGTCATCAGCAAATATGCGATAATTGCTGCTGCCGTAAAAGTTGCCAATATGTATTTTACTATTTTGTTCATCGTAAATTATTGTGTTTACAAGTTTAATTTTTCGTTCAACATTTTTGTTATCGGCTCAACAAACAAATCAATATCGCCTGCGCCAAGCGTAGTTAAAACATCAAATTTTTTATGGTTTAAAATGCTCATCAGTTCTTGTTTTGTGCATAATGTTTTTTCGTTGCACGTTACTTTATCAAAAATAATTTTCGATGTTATTCCTTCTATCGGAACTTCGCGAGCAGGATAAATATCAAGCAATATCAACTCGTCGGCAAGGCTTAGGCTTTTTGCAAAATCGGCGGCAAAATCGCGTGTGCGCGTGTATAAATGCGGTTGAAAAATTACTGTTATTTTTCGTTCGACATACATATTTTTTATTGATGTTATTGTTGCTTTCAGTTCTTCGGGATGATGCGCATAATCGTCGATATACGTTAATTTCGGCGTGTTTATTTGCACATCAAAACGCCGTTTAACGCCTGCAAAATCGGCAAGCGCATCTTTCAATTTTTGTTCATCAAAACCTGTTGTCCACGCTAAGGCTGTTGCTGCAACTGCATTTTCAACATTAATCCATCCGGGAACGCCAAGTTTGCAATTACATATTTTTTTGTCGGGCAAATTAATATCGAAACTGTAACAGGCATCGCTACATAATTTTATATCGGATGCGTAAAAATCGCAAATTTCGTTTACCGAATATGTGTAAATATTTATATCGTTTTTTGGCAATTCAATTTCAACGCCTTTTTTTACGATAAGCGTTCCGTTGGGTTTTATTTGCGCTGCAAATTCGCCGAACGCTTTACGCATTTCTTCAACATTTCCGTAAATATCCAAATGGTCGGCATCCGTTGCTGTAACTACTGCCGCGTTTGGAAAAAGTTGCAAAAACGAACGGTCAAATTCGTCAGCTTCGGCAACTAAATTTTGACTGCTCGATAACAATAAATTTGAATTGTAATTTTTTGAAATTCCGCCTAAAAATGCGTTGCAACCATCGGCGGCAACTGTAAGTATGTGCGCCAAAAGTGTTGATGTCGTTGTTTTTCCGTGAGTACCAGCAACGGCAAATGTGTGTTTTTCGTTTGCAATTAATCCGAGAATTTTAGAGCGTTTTACTACATTAAATTTATTGGATACAAAATAATTTAATTCGCTGTGTTCCTTTGGCACTGCGGGCGTATATATAATCAAAGTGGTTTCGGAATTTTTGCAATTTTCGGGAACGGATGAAATATCATCTGCATAATGTATCAACATTCCTTCGTTTTCGAGTTCTTGCGTAAGCGCCGATTTTGTTTTGTCGTAGCCTGCAACAAAAAGCCCCGAATGTTTGTAGTATCGCGCCAAAGCGCTCATTCCGATTCCTCCGATTCCGATTAAATATACTGCGGTTGTTTTCATTTTTCAATAAGTTTTAAAATTTCATCAACAATATTATCGGCAGCATCGGGCAGTGCAAGTTTTGATATATTTTCGCCGAGTTCGCTCATCCTTTTTTCGTCGCCAAATAATTGCAAAACAGTGTCGATTAAATCGTTTGGCGCATCTTCATCATTTATTTTTACGGCAGCATTTTCGTTTGCCAAAGCCATAGCATTTTTGGTTTGATGGTCTTCGGTAACATTTGGCGATGGAACTAAAATGCAAGGTTTTGCAACAATACACAATTCCGAAATCGTGCCTGCACCTGCTCGCGATACAATAATATCGGCAGCAGCAAAAGCCAAATCCATTCGATAAATAAAGTCGAAAACTCTTGTATTTGTCAGGGCAGAATAAGCAATTTCATGTTGCGCCTGAGTAAAATAATTTTTTCCCGTTTGCCAAATCAACTGAATATTATTGTTATTTATTCGGCGAATTTCTTTAAGTATAACATTGTTTAATGTACGTGCACCAAGACTTCCGCCAACAATCAACAATGTTTTTTTCGATTTGTCGAGATTGAAAAATTCATACGCTTCATCATCCAATTTTTTCACATTAAATAAATCCTGACGAACGGGATTTCCCGTGAGAATTATTTTTTCGGATTCGAAAAAATTTTCCATTCCATTGTAGGCTACGCATATTTTTTTTGCGCGTTTTGCCAATAATTTATTGGTTAATCCTGCATAAGAATTTTGTTCCTGAATAAGTGTAGCAATTCCTAATTTTGCAGCAGCCCGCAAAGTTGGCGCACTTGCATATCCGCCAACGCCTACAACAATATCGGGTGCAAAATCTTTGATTATTTTTTTTGCGCAATTCAAACTTTTAAAAAGTTTAAATGGAACAAGCAAATTTTTGAGTGTAAATCGCCGCTGCAAACCAACCACAGGCAATCCGATAATTTCATATCCTGCGGCAGGAACTTTTTCCATTTCCATTCGCCCTTTTGCTCCCACAAAAAGAATTTCCGTATCGGGATTACGTTGTTTCAGCGTATTGGCGATAGACACAGCGGGATAAATATGCCCGCCCGTGCCGCCGCCGCTGATTATTATTTTTATATTTTTGTTATTGTTTGTCATCATATTCAATAGTTTTTTCGTTAGTATCACTTACTTTATGTTTTTCGTTTTCGTTGTTTTCCTGTTGCGAAGTTTCTTGAATATTTGCGGCTCTGCTTACCGATAAAATTATTCCCATAGCAATTCCCGTACACAAAATTGATGTTCCACCAAGACTTATAAACGGCAATGTTTGTCCCGTTACCGGAAAAACGCCTACCGAAACGCCCATGTTGAGCATTGCCTGAAAAACAATCATCAACATCAATCCCAAAACCGTAACCGACGAAAATATTCGCGTACATTTTTTTGCAATTACCGCCGCTCGATACAATAACGACATATATGCCAGCAATACCAATACGCCTATGATAAGTCCGTATTCTTCGACAATTATCGCAAAAACAAAATCGGAATAAGGATGTGGCAATAAATGACGTTGAGTGCTGTTGCCGGGTCCTTTTCCTATTAATCCGCCCGAAGCAACAGCCATTTTTGCATAATCGGACTGTGAATTAGAATTGTTGCTAACGGCAGTTTTGGAATCATCGCTACCCATAAAAGATTCTATTCTGTTTAGTGCCGTAACTACACGGGGAGGCCAGTGAAACGCAAGCCCCATTATAACCAAAATAATCAAAGCGGCAATAGCAAGTCCGCATATTTTCAATAAATTTTTAATTCGCAAACCACCGATAAAAAGTATTGACATGCAAATAATTCCAAGTAATAATCCCATTGACGTACCTGCAACAAAAACAAGAAGGCAAACTATGCCTACGGGGAAAATTATTTTTCGTAAAACAGATTTAAAATCATCAAAAACATTATTTTCCAAAATATTTGCAAGATATAATACCACGCTTATTTTGGCAATTTCTATCGGTTGAAATCTTATGCCTGCAATAGCAATCCAACGTGTGCCGTCGTTTAATGTTTGTCCTAAAAACAACATATATACAAGCAATCCTATACTGACAACGAGCGATAGCGTTGCAAAATTTTTATACACCGAAATAGGAACGCGATGACAAATATACATTAGCACAAAGCCTACAATGAGAAATATCAAGTGGCGATGAATAAAGTACCAATAAGTGCTGTGCTTATAGCCATTTATAGCTGCCAGCCTGCTTGATGATGAAAATATTGCAAGTATAGAAAATAAAAAAAGAAAAACAATTATTCTCCAAATAATTTTATCACCATCAAAGCGCATTTTATTTAAAAACTTTTCCATAATTTATAAATTTCTAACTGCTTGTTTAAACTGTTTACCTCTGTCTTCGTAATTCTCAAATAAATCGAAACTTGCACAAGCCGGCGATAACAAAACGGCGCTGCCCGATTCGGCAAGTTCATACGATTTTTCAACTGCATCTTTTGCCGAACGTGTTTCTACAATAACGGGAACTACATCTTTAAAAAACGATATGATTTTTGTGTTATCAACGCCCAAACAAACTATTGCACTTACTTTTTGTTTTACCAATTCCAAAATTTCGCTGTAATCGTTGCCTTTGTCAGTGCCGCCTGCAATCCACACAATTTTACCGTTTATGCTGTCTAAGGCATACCAAACAGAATTTACATTTGTTGCCTTCGAATCGTTTATAAACTTAATTCCGCCAACGCTCATCACAAATTCCAGACGGTGTTCTACGCCTTGAAACGTTGAAAGACTTTGACGTATTGTGTCGTTTTTAATGTCAAGAACTTTGCCTGTGATTGCCGCCGCCATTGAGTTGTAGATATTGTGCATTCCTTTCAGCGACAAATCATCAACAGATATTGAAAAAATATTATTGCCGATTTTTGTCAGCAGCAAATTATCTTCGATATTAGCGCCTTGCAAAACTGTTGTTTTTTGCGAAAAAGGCAGCATTTTTGCTTTCGATACTATTTTTTCGATATGCGTCATCGTAACTTCATCGTCGGCGCAAAAGATGAAACAATCTTCGTCGTTCATATTCTGCAAAATTCTGAATTTTGAACGTGCATAATTTTCTATTCTATAATCGTATCTGTCTAAATGGTCGGGCGTTATATTTAGCAAAACAGCAATATCGGCTTTAAATTCATACATTCCGTCGAGCTGAAAACTGCTTAATTCCAAAACATAATAATCGTAATTTTCGGTGGCAACCTGCATTGCAAAACTTTTGCCGATATTACCAGCCAAACCAACGTTTATTCCTGCATTTTTCAGAAGAAAATGTATAAGCGTTGTTGTTGTTGTTTTTCCATTGCTGCCTGTGATACATATTTTTTTTGCATTGCAGTAGCGTCCCGCAAATTCAATTTCGGAAATTATATTTATTCCCTGTTCTTTTACTTTTACTGCGATAGGCGCTTTGTCGGGAATTCCCGGACTTTTTATTACTTCGTCGGCATTTAAAATTTTATTTTCAGTATGTTGGTTTTCTTCAAAATCAATTTTATATTTTTCGAGAATTTGTTTGTATTCGTTTTTAATTTTTCCTTTGTCGGAAAGGAACACATCAAAATTCTTTGTTTTGGCTAATACCGCCGCACCAATTCCACTTTCACCTCCGCCTAAAACTACTATTTTTTTCATAAATTCTGCTTTTTTTTATCTTAATTTTAATGTTACAATACTTATTACCGCCAATAATAACGTGATAATCCAAAATCTTACTACAATTTTTGATTCGGGTATAGGATTTTTCGGTTTTTGAATAATTGCATCTATACCTGCATAACCTTGTTTTTGAAAATGATGATGCAAAGGCGTCATTTTAAAAATTCTGCGTCCTGCGCCATATCTGCGTTTTGTGTATTTAAAATATAATACTTGCATCATCACCGATAAACTTTCGGTAAAAAATACTCCGCACAAAATCGGTATCAGCAATTCTTTGCGAATCATTATTGCAAAAACGGCAATTATTCCGCCAATAGCCAAACTTCCCGTATCGCCCATAAACACTTGTGCAGGATAAGAATTATACCACAAAAATCCTATCAGCGCACCGATAAATGCGCCCATAAAAATCACAAGTTCGCCCGAATTTGGAATGTACATTATATTTAAATATCCTGCATAAATTACGTTTCCCGAAAGATATGCCAAAATACCAAGCACAACACCGATTATAGCCGATATTCCTGTTGCCAAACCATCCATTCCATCTGTGAGATTTGCTCCATTTGAAACGGCTGTTATAATTAAAATCGTAATAATCACAAATACAATCCACGTAAGCGCAGACGTTTGGTTGTTGCCCGGAATAAGCATGTTGTAATCAAATTCGTTGTCTTTGAGAAACGGAATTGTTGTTATTGTAGTTTTTACGTCCGATTGTTTTATATTTGCCGCTTGCTGTTCGGTTTGAATAATTATTTCGTTAGATTTTTCGCGCACAACAATGCCGTCGCTAAACCACATTGTAAGTCCTACAATCAAGCCCAATCCTATTTGTCCTACAATTTTAAATTTTCCTTTTAGCCCTTCTTTATTATGTTTGAATACTTTTATATAATCGTCTAAAAAGCCTATAAGTCCAAGCCATATTGTAGAAATTATCATCAAAATAATATAAATATTTGTGAGATTGCAAAACAGCAACACGGGAATCATTATGCTTAAAAGTATAATAATTCCGCCCATTGTAGGCGTGCCTTTTTTTTGCATTTGTCCTTCCAAACCTAAATCTCGAATTTCTTCACCAATTTGTTTTCGTTGCAAAAATTTAATTATGTATTTGCCGAAAATCATTGATATTATCAATGAAAATATAACAGCCATCGCTACTCTGAAACTAATGTACTTAAATACTCCGCTGCCCGGAATACTAAAATGGTTATTGATATATTCAAATAAGTGGTATAACATAATTCTACTAATTTATTTCATTAAAAATTTCGTTAATAATTTCTTTGTCATCAAAGTGATTTCTCACTCCGTTAATTTCCTGATAAGGCTCATGCCCCTTGCCTGCAACCAAAATTACATCATTCGGTTTAGCCATCATAATTGCTGTTCGTATTGCTTCGTGGCGGTCGGCAATAACCAATGTTTTTTTTCGCGTAACAGGCGTTAATCCGTCGCACATATCTTTTAATATGTCTTCGGGCTTTTCGTAGCGCGGATTATCTGACGTTAATATTGCAAGATTACTGTTTTCGCTTGCAATTTTTGCCATCATCGGACGCTTGCCTTTGTCGCGGTTTCCGCCGCAGCCTACTACGGTTATTAATTGTTCGTTTTGGCATATTCCGTTGATTGTTGAAATTACATTTTCAAGAGCATCGGGTGTGTGCGCATAATCTACAATTGCCGTAATTCCGTTGTTGGCGCGAATACATTCAAATCTTCCCGCTGCCGAATTTAAATCGCTCAGCAATCGCAAAGTTTCGGTTTTATCTATTCCGAGTTGGCGTGCTGTTGCATAAATTGCCAATAAATTGTAGGCATTGAACTCGCCAATACATTTTGTCCAAACATCAACGCCATCAATGTTTAACAACATTCCTAAAAAACTGCGTTCAAGAATTTTGCATTTATAATCGGCTATTGTTTTAAGCGCATAAGTTTTGCATTTTGCTTTTGTATTTTGCAGCATTATTTTTCCGTTTCTGTCGTCGATATTTGTAAGTGCAAAGGCTGTTGGCGGCAAATCGTCAAAAAATTTCTTTTTTGTTTTTATATATTCTTCAAAAGTTCCGTGATAATCGAGATGGTCGCGGGTGATATTTGAAAAAATTCCGCCTGCAAAAGTTAATCCTGCAATTCGTTCCTGCGCAATAGCATGAGAACTTACTTCCATAAAACAATAATCGCAGCCTGTTTCAACCATTTCATTCAACAATTCGTTTAATTGAACAGCATCGGGAGTTGTGTGCGTGGCGTCGGTTTTTTTGTTGTCGATATAGTTTGAAATTGTTGATATTAATCCCGATTTGTATCCGTAATTTTTTATTAATTGATACAATAACGTTGCGGTTGTTGTTTTTCCGTTAGTTCCCGTTACGCCGATAAGTTTAAGTTTTGACGATGGATTTCCGTAAAATTCGGAAGCGATAATTCCTGTTGCAGCATTACTGTCGGCAACTTTCACATAGCAAATTTCAGAATTTATATTTTCGGGAAAATGTTGGCATACGATTGCCGCTGCGCCATTTTCTATTGCATTGTCAATATATTTATGCCCATCTTCGTTTACTCCCGAAATTGCAAAAAACAACTGATTTTTGCACGCTTTGCGCGAATCAAATCCAAGCGAGCAAATGCTTATATTGTCATTGCCCAATATTTCTGTAACATTTATTTTTAATATTAATTCTGATAATTTCATCGTTTGTAATTTTACCTGTTATTTTATTTTACAATTCCAATTCCAAATAAATTGCTGTTCCTGCCGTAATCGCTGTTCCTGCTTCTACCGACTGATTTTTTATTTTTCCTTTACCCGAAAAAGAAACTTTCATTCCCGATTTTTCGAGTAAATAAACGGCATCGCGCAATCCCATATTTATTACCGATGGCGTTTTATTTTCTTCAATTTGTATTTTATTTGTTATTAGTTTTGAATCATTTTTTGATATTGCTACCCAATCGTTATTTTTAGCATCGTTATCGAAAGGAATATTCAGTTTTGATGCTATATTATTTATTTGTCGGGCAATAGTGCTTTTTGCATCAGGCAAACACAGCGAATCGTTGTTGCGTTCGACAGGTTTATACCAATTTATATCAGTGGAATAAAGTTTTTCGGCAATTTCTTTAAACACAGGCGCAGCATACGTTCCGCCGTAAAAATTTCCTGATATTTGCGGGCTGTACATTACAACAACAATAGTATATTTTGGTTCGTTTGCCGGAATATAACCTGCAAATGTTGCCTGATAAGCCGTGCGCCCCTGCGAGTCGTGAAATTTTCCGTTTACAACTCGTTGCGCCGTTCCTGTTTTTCCTGCAAAATCAAATCGCGAATCGCGTATTTTCACTGCCGTTCCCGAATCAACAACGCCTTGCAAGGCTTGACGTACTTTTGCCAATGTTTCTTTCGAGCAAATTTCACTTTTTATAACTTCGTCGCGATACGATTCTACTACTTGTCCGTGTTTGATTATTTCTTTTACAAATTTGGGTTTCATCATTTTTCCGTTGTTGGCAACAGCGTTGTAAAGCGTAAGCGTGTGTATCGGTGCAAGCGTCAGTTCGTAGCCTATTGCCGACAATGGCAAAAGTTGCAGTTGCCATTTTTTGTTGTCGGGCGTGGTTACGTGCGGTTTGCTTTCGCCCGTTATCTGCAAATTCAGCGATTCCTGAAACAATCCCATTGACTGTAATTTATTGAAAAATTTTTGCGGATTATTTTCATAATATTTTACGGCAAGTTTGGCAAATCCTACGTTTGATGATTTTGCAAAAACCTGTTTCACCGTAATCGTTCCATAATTATGTCCGCTTGCCTCTTTGAATGTGTGCAGAAGTTTTTTATCTTTTCGGTATTCCCATATCGATTGAGTTTCTACAATATCATTTAAATCAACCAATTTATCGTCAAGCAAAGCAATTAATGTTGCAAGTTTAAATGTAGAGCCGGGCGGGCTTGTTTCTGTCAATGCGTAATTGTAAGATTCTACATATCCCCCACCCTCATTGCGTTTTATGTTTGCAATGGCTCTGATTTCGCCTGTTGCAACTTCCATAACGATGGCTGTTCCGCCTTCTATCTGTTTGCCTTCATCGTTTCCTTTTTGAATTTGTTGCCGCAATGCTTTTTCGGCGGTTTCCTGTATTGTTACATCCAAAGTGGTTACAACATCGCAGCCCGATTCGGGAAGCACATTGTCTTCGCTGCTTATTGGCATCCATTCTTCTGGCGCAATGCGCATAACAACCTGTAAACCTTCTTTTCCTTTAAGATATTCGTTAAATGTTCGCTCTACTCCCACTTCCGAATAACTTTTACTGTTTACATTGCCAATAGTTGTTGCTGCAAGTTTATCGTAAGTATAAATGCGATCGGTTTTTTCAATGGTTTTTAATCCGCTTCTAAATTGTCCGAATTTAAAAATGGGGAACGATTTTATTTTTTTGAGTTCTATAAAATCAATCTTTCTGTTTCCTATTTTTTCATGGCGACAAGATTTTTCGGAAGATGTTTTAATCTTCGTTTTCAAAAATATTTCGTATTCGTCCGCACTTTTATCTTTAAAAAGTTCCGACAGTGATTTTGCCGTTTCTTTTATTTCTTCATTCATAAAAATATCGGCTTGCTTTGTATCTTCTTTGATTTGTTCGGACGTTCTTTTTTTTATTTTGACTGGCGTTAAATTTATTTTTTTATGATAAAGCTCTAATTTTTTAGATTTATTTTCTACAAGTTTATCCTTTAATGTATAAAAGTCGATGAAAATTTCATACTTTTGAATTGATGCTGCCAACAATCGCATATCATACGAATAAATGTTGCCACGACTTGCTTCTAACGATTCTGTTTTTAAAGCAAATTGTTCTGCTTTGGCTTTAAATTCAGTGAAAAATTGCAAATATATAATTTGAGCGACAATGGCAACACTCAAAAACACTGTTAATAAATAAAACAGTGTGATTCGGCGTACTATGTTTTTTACAGTTGTCATTTTATTTTGTTTTTATTCGTATAAATGGATTTTTTGATTCTTTTATTGTAAGATTTCGTTTTTGTATTTGCTTTAAAACCTCCGATTTTCTGCCCATTATCATTAATTCTTTCGATTTATAAATATATTCGGGGTGTAATAATTTTATTTCATTGTCTATTTCCTTATTTTCGCGAGCCGTGCTTTCAACTTTGTACCTGTAACCGATATAAAAAACTGCAAGAAAAAACAGAAGTAAAATATAGCCCAAATGCTTTTGAATACTTGCACTCACAAACATTCTTCCGGTAATAATTTGCCTGAATATTTTTGTCGTACTTATGCCCGAATTTTTATTTTCCTGTATGTTGTTTTTTTCTTCCATTTTATTTTATTTTTTCTGCAACTCTAAGTTTTGCACTTCGCGCGCGGCTGTTTTCTTCTATTTCCGAATCGCTTGGTACAACTGCTTTGCGTGTGATTAACTTAAATGGACAATTTACATTTCCGTAAAAATCTTTTTCTATTTTTCCATCAATATTTCCCGAACGCATAAAATTTTTCACCAATCTGTCTTCAAGCGAATGATAAGTTATAACAACCAACCGCCCGTTATTTTTCAGGCTTTTCAGCGAATGAACAAGCATTTGTTCAATAGCATCTATTTCTTGATTTACCTCGATTCTCAATGCCTGAAAAACTTTTGCAAAAAACTTGTTTTCATCTTTTTTTGGCGTTCGCGGTTTTATTATTTCCAAAAAATCATCAACTGTTTTTATTTGTTTTTCGTTGCGTTTTTCAACAATTATTTTTGCAAGCAAACCTGCATTATCAATTTCGCCATAATCGCGAAACACACGTTTTAATTCGCTTTCGGAGTATTCATTTAAAAGTTTTGCTGCCGAAAAATCAGAATTTTTATTCATTCGCATATCAATTTCGGCATTGTAGCGAAACGAAAATCCGCGCGATGCGTCATCAAAATGATGCGACGAAACGCCAAAGTCGGCAAGTATTCCATCAACTTCGGCAATCTCATTATAGCGCAAAAAATTGTGTAAAAATTTAAAATTATTTCTTACAAAAATAAATCTGTCGTCGTTTATTTTATTTGCTTCGGCATCGCTGTCTCTATCGAAAGCAACAAGTTTTCCGGTGGTTAATTTATTCAATATTTCGCGCGAATGTCCTCCGCCGCCAAATGTAACATCAACGTATATTCCGGCAGGGTTGATGTTTAAAGCATCAACGCTTTCTGTCAACAAAACCGGTATGTGATACGTTTTATTCATTGTATATTGATATTTTTATTTTATAATTATCCAAAATATTTTGCTGCTGCTTCCGAAAATTTTTCTTCGTTCATCGATAACGCTTCAAATTTCGGCGCACTCCAAATTTCAATACGGTCGTCGAAACCGATAAAGGCAACCTCGTTGTTTGCTTCAATCATATCAAGCAATCGTCGGGGAACAATAATTCTGCCACTGATTTCGTCGGGTGTAACTTCGGCGCGGTTTTTCATAAATGTGCGCCAAAATTCTGCTTGTTCTTTATTCAGTAAATTTAGTTTGCTTTTCATTTCGTTCACCAATATTATCCAAGCCTCAACTGTGTACATCGACAAGCATTTCTGATAAAAATCTTTTTGTACAACCAAACGTTTTTCCGAATGCAAAAACAATTCGTTTTTGAATGCAGCCGGAAATACAATGCGCCCTTTCGCATCAATTTTACTTTTATATTCTCCTATAAACAGAGCCATCTTTTTTATCGTTCGTTTGGTTAATAATTTATTCAAGACAAAAGTACACATTTTTCTGGCACATCGTGTAACTTTATGGCACTTTTTGTAACAAAATTATTTCAATTTCGCTTAATATACTTATTATCAAATAAATATGTTATCAACAATAAATGTGCATAACTTTGTCAATAAGATGCTTAAAACCTGTTAATATCGTTGTTAATATGTGTTGATAACTTTTTATAGCCATATCAGGCTTAGTATTTCTAAGAAGATGTAATCAGGTAAAAAGCCGAAAGAGAAATTTAACACAAGCAGTAAAATTTTTTGGCGAATTATGAAAATCATACAATAAATTTTATGGTTTTTATTTGTTTGCTTTTTATATTTTAAAATACTTTTCTATCTTTATAACTAACAAATATACAGTATTTTATGAAGATATGAATAAGATTAAATTTTAAAATTTTCATAGCTTCAATTTTAGTAAAAACATGCAGGCGAAATTTTACGTGAAAAAAAAATAATTCAAATCATAATTTTGAGAAATAATAAATATACATTGAAAAAGGAAGTATATGTGAAATATTAACAAAGCCGAAACAAATAAATACTTGAAACACAACAAAAAAGTAAAAATATTTTGGAAAATTAAAAAAAACTTCATATTTTTGTGAAATCTTAGAATTAGATAAATCAATACATAAAATATTTGAATAATGGAAACGAAAAAAACAGAAAAAGCAGAACAATTACCATTTGTTGTTAGCAAAGGTGTAAAAGAATGCTTGGGTAAATTATTAAGCTATTTCGACAATACACAACAAAAGTATTTTAGCGAAGTAAGTTTAATCGGAGAATTAATAAAGATGATATGCTCTATCAATGGTAAAAATGTTAACCTCGAAGCAGCAATCAAAGTTTGTGATTACGAGTATGAAAACGCAATGCTGTACAACAAGCAGGCATTGGAAAGTTTACGCGATTTTGAGCAATATATCATTAAAAATCGTGGTATGTTTAATATCAGCGTGGAGGATACAATAACTCATTTGATTACTGTAACTCTTGACTTAAACAAAGCAGCAAACGGTTTTCATAACAGTAATTTTAAAGATATAGTGAATTTGATAAATGAAAGCAACGAAAAATAATCTTTTATTTATTACTCCAAAAATTAAAGAACCGCTCGGAATGGGCGGTTTTTTTTTATAATAGTATTTAGTATTTAGTCGTTGGTAATTAGTATTCTGTATTCCGTATTCCGTATTCCGTATTCTGTATTCTGTATTCTGTATTCCGTAATTCGTAATTGATTTTATCTGCGTGCCTTTTCAAATTTTCAAATCCACCAACCAAACAATATTAAAACGATACCGCACCTATCAAGCGTATTCCAAAATCGGAATTTAAATTTGTTTTGTGCAGGCGCAATCCTAATGTTACGGGATAGGGCATGCGCAACCAATGGGCATCAAATAAAATCTCTGCGCCATACGAATGTATATTGTATGTTGGGCTGTATCGGTTTGTATTTTGCGCAAAATCGTAAAATAAATTTGCTCGCAAACGAGTGATATACGTCAATGAGCCTATATTAAAATCGGGATATGCTATCGGAAATGTATAATCAGCCGTGAGCATTTTCAGTTTTTCGCTGAGTATATTGTCGGTTTCGCGTGGAAAATCGTAAATTGTAGAATAAAAATATCGTTTTACATCTTGATTTTGATACAGTGCTGACAGTCGCAATCCGTGATTAGAAAACAATCCCGGAACATACACCATGATTTTTGCCCCATAAATATTTCCAAAATTTTCGGTATCGAAAGGTGAATTTTTATATTGAAAATTTAATATCAAACCCCATTTTGGAAAAATATCTCTTGCTGCCAAACGCTTGTAAAAATAAGCATTTAGCGCGTATTCGGCAAGGTTTGCGTTTTTCATGGCAGAGTTGCTCACTACAAAATATTTTGAGTTGCTCACAGAAAATTTAACTATCGGCGTGATGCCTGCATTGTAACGCGCATTTGAAAAATTAAACGGTATGTATGCTGTTGCTTCGATGTTAAATCGGTTGTCGTTTCCCAAACTTAAATATCCTTCGTTTATTAAAAAGTTTTTTCCGCCGCCGTAATGTCCTTCGATATTAATAACGGGAAACCAGCCTGTATATGTAACGCCGGCGTGCAAAGCCGAATAATTGTTGCGATACGAATATGCTAATTGCGCTGTTGTATTTCCAAGTAAATTTTGTGAAATTAATGTTGCGCCTAAACTAAGTTTATCGTCGCTATTGGTGTCATTATCAGTGAATGAGATAATAACCTGTTCGGGATTTATGCCTGCGTAAAACGGTAACCAATTTCGCACTCTTAATAAATTTGACGTTTTATTATACGGTTTTGTTTCGTAATTTTTTTTATGCGTCAAATCAACCGTGTCAATAACAAAATTCTCTTGTACAGCAACAGTTTCGGCAAGTTCAAATTTATACGGTTGCGTCCAATCTATTTGGATATTTTCGTCGATTGCAAGTTTTTTTGTTGCAATTTTTAGTCCGTTGCTGTTGTATTCTGAATATATTAAATCTCCGTATTTATTTGTATTAGCGGCTATTGCGCCAAACTGAGAATTTGTAATTTGATGTATTTTTTTTGTTTTGGTTGATATTAAATATAAATTATCAACACCATCAAAACCCGAATTAAAAATAATATCGCTACCGTAAAAACTAATATTTGCAAGGCTTGTAAACGATTGTTCAATTAAAATATTCCATTTCTTATTTTCAATATCAAATATTTGCAGCGAAATTCCTTCGTTGGAAAGTAAACTTGTTGCAATTTTGTTGCCATCGTCATTCATGGCTAAACTAATTACAGTCGCGTTTTCAGGTGTTTCGATTTCGAATATTTCCGAAAAATTATTTTTATTCAAAATACAAATAAAATTTTTATCCAAACGCGTGTATTTTGCGGCTGCGCACAGTTCCGCATCCTTTGCAAATGCAAGCAAACGATAACGAGTTTTCGATAAAACGGTTTTTATTTTTTTCGTTTTTAAATCATATTTTTTTATTGAATTTGTGCTTTTTGCCGTCCATCGTACATCTTTTATATTTTCGAGCCAGTAAATTTTGTTGTTGTCAAAATAAATTTTATCGGTATAATATCCGATATTCGTAAGATGTTTTTCTTTTCCTGTTTTATCAATGATTACAAGCGATGGAAGAGATTTTAAATTTTGTTTTACGGCAACAATTTTTTCGTCATCCGCAAAATACGGATAAAGATATTTGGTATAATCTTTTTCGTTATTGGTAATATAATTAACATTTTTTTCTGCTTGTCTATTTTCTGTTTTCCATGATTTTTTAAGGTATTCAAACGATTCGTGTTGCAGTTGTTTCAACGATGTGTCGGTGATTTTTCTAAATCCGCGAGCAAAAAAAGGAAACGATTTTGTTTGTGCGCGAGTAAGAGTTTTTTCCCAAACATCCTCGCCAAAACGTTTACGCGCAAATGTTGTTTGAATATAACCGTAAGCATACGAATTGGGAATAAAATTTTTGTACGAGCCGTGCAACCACTTATCGTACGAAAAATTTTTATCCGACAACAAATATGCACGATATTCGGCAAGAAAAAACGACATTCGTCCGCGCCCCGATTTTGACATCGATGTTTCGGAAAGTGTTGCATCGCCTTCAAAAAACCAATCGGGAACAATTCCTGCCCATGCCACCGAAGCATAATCGCCAAACAAATAATTTGCAAATCGCAAAACGCCTTTTGTGTTATATTTGCTTATTTGTACGTAATGCCGAAACTCATGCAGAGCAAGACTTTTAGCCCATGTCGTAACGTATAAATCGGTTATTGGCGCAGTCATAAAATCCATTTGACGCGGAGCAAAACTTACCCACGCATTTGAATTTAAATCGTTGTAATGTAAAACAACAGGAATTTTGTTTTTGTAATAATTATTAAGCGAACGCGGAACATAATTGTATGCTTTGTCCAAAACATTTGCATAATATTGCGCCGTAGAATCAATTTCGCGCGGATAAATAATTTTGAAATTAGATGTTTCTATTTGATTCCATTTTGTTGCAGGCGGCTCGTCGTAACCCTGTGCAAACATTGACGTTGCCGCAAATACAAAAAACGCTAAACTGATAATTATTTTCTTCAACATTATAATTTTTTTTAACCATTAATCACTAACCACTAATCATTAATTAACCGCCTTCAAACTCAAATCCAAACTTTTTATTTGATGAGTAAGCGCGCCGACAGAAATAAAATCTACTCCACATTCGGCATAGTCCCGCAAATTGCTGATAGTTATGCCGCCCGACGATTCTGTTTTATATTTTCCATTAATCAATTTTACCGCTTCACGAGTTGTTGCAATGTCAAAATTATCAAGCATAATTATGTCCACGCCGCCAATTTGCATAACTTTTTTTATATCGGCTATGCTGCGAACTTCTATTTCAATTTTTAGCAAACGATGCTTTTCTTTCAGATAATTTTGTGCTTTCAAAATGGCATTTTCAATTCCGCCGGCAAAGTCTATGTGATTATCTTTCAACATTATCATATCAAACAAACCCATTCTGTGATTTTCGCCGCCGCCTGTTTTCACAGCCATTTTGTCAAGAACGCGCATTCCCGGCGTGGTTTTGCGAGTGTCGAGTATTTTTGTTTTCAGTCCTTCGAGGCACTTTAAATAATCGGCTGTTGTTGTGGCAATTCCACTCATGTGCTGCATAACGTTCAACACTAATCGTTCCGATTGCAAAAGCGATTGTATTCTGCCCTCGACGTAAAAAGCAATATCGCCGAATTTTATTTTGTCGCCATCGTGCAGCAGTTGTTCGATAATTTTTATATCGCTGTCGATACGATTAAAAATTTGTTTTGCAATTTCTATTCCTGCAATTATACCATCTTGTTTAACAAGTAATTTCATTCGTCCGCGAGCATCAAACGGAATTGTTGACAGCGATGAATGGTCGCCATCGCCTATGTCTTCTTTTATTAGCAACGAAATTAAATCGTCGATAAAATTCTGATATTTCATGTCTTTTTTATTTTGAAAATATAATTTGTAAAGTGCAAAGTTATAAAATTATATTAGTTGTTGATTTGCTTATTTGCTTATTTGTTGATTTGTTGATTTGTTGATTTGTTGATTTGTTGATTTGTTGATTTGTTGATTTGCTTATTTGCTTATTTGTTGATTTGCTTATTTGTTGATTTGTTGATTTGCTTATTTGTTGATTTGAAGCACGCAGATGACGCAGATTAGACGGATTTACGCAGATTTTTTGATTTAAAAAATCTTGACAAACTTTATGGACTTGACAAACTTTCTAACTTTTTATGAACTTTATGTTTAAAAAGAAAAAATAATATCCCAATAAACAAAAAAAAGCATTTCTCAAAAATATCCCAGAGAAACGCTTTTCTATTAACTATCATCGTATTTCCAATGACTAACGACTAATGACTTACGACTAAATACTAAATACTAACGACTTATGACTTACGACTTACAACTTACAACTAATCTTTAACAACTTTCAAAACATCGCCGTTATCTTCTACAATTTTTTTCATCCAAAATTCGGGTAATTGAGGGTGTGCCGGTTGTACGGGATAATTATCTTCGGTGCGTTCAAATTTGCCGTCTTTTTCAATTTTTACGTTTCCGTCCATATATTTTACGAGCAAATAAGCATCAAGTTTTTTCCATCTGTTAAATAATTCCTGCGCTCGCTGCAACGAAAATTCGGTTAAATATTTTATTGCCTCGTCTTGGTTTTCGGCATAAATGCTTTGTGCTTTTTTGTCAATATCTTCTATCATTTTTTCCGATTCGTTTTCAAAGTTTTTTTGAACTTTCTGAATGTCTGCGCTCATTACATCATAACGCGAATATGCAAAATTGGTAACTCTGTTGAACAGCCAAAATGCAGAATTTTCGGAGTATGTAAGCAAATCGCCATTACCAACTTCAAAAATTTCGGGAACTTTTGTTGCGCTGCAATATATAGGCGTGAGGCTTGACGTAGAAGCGTCATCAACCGAAAACCACAAAATTCCGCCAATCGGATTTGGCAACCACGAGCGTCCTTCGGCGATAAACCAAAAACCTGTTTGCTGTGTTGCCGTAGCGCGTTCGTGTACATACGTTTCGCCTTCAAATTCAAATTCCATAGGACGCCAGCGATAAGGACATTTGTACGCGCCTGCGCCAATATCTTTTGTCATATCCATTTTTGTGCCTTCGTAATGATCGCGCATTGCGATTTTAACATCTTCGAGCGAAAGTTTTTTATCGGGTTTTATGTAAAGCGGCATACGATTTTTCAAATTATAACCCATAGCATAATCTTCATATTGCCACATCGAATTGTTTACTTGCTTGAAAAACGACCAAACTCGCGCTTCGCAAGCCCGTGCTCCGCTAAAATCAAGAGGTGCGTAAGTGTCGGAAAAACTAAATTCGGCGTCTGTTCCCGAAAAATAACCTGCGCTGCGTGCAAACGAAATCACATCTTCGGCATAAACATATTCGACTTCGGCATTAAAAATTTTATCAATATTTTTTGAAGATATTGAATTTTTCACTTTTTTGCCTTCAAGCGGAAATGTTGTAATGCGCGCCTGATTTGCGTGTCCCGAAACATATCCATCGGGAATACGAACTGCAACCCACACCGCGCCTTTGTCGGTTTTACCTTTGCCAATCATTTCAAAAATCCATACTTCGTTTGCATCGCTTATCGAAAACGATTCGCCTTCCGACGCATAACCGTAAGTATTCAACAGTTCGCAAATGATTTTTATTGCCTCGCGTGCTGTGCGCGAGCGTTGCAGAGCAATGTAGATAAGACTTCCGTAGTCAATAATTCCGCTGCCTGCAAGTTCGTGGCGACCGCCGTAAGTTGTTTCGCCTATTGCAACCGAATGTTCGTTCATATTTCCTATAACTCTGTACGTTTCGGCAGCCTGAGCAATTTCGCCGAGATATTTGTTTGTATCCCATTCGTAAATTTTTAGCATTGTTCCGGCAGGATATTTTGCCGCCGCCCAAAAATAAAGTTCACCGTATAAAACGTGAGAATCAGCACTATACGAAATAAATGTAGAGCCTGTTGCCGATGCGCCTTTGGTTACCAAAAAATTTGTACATGCCTGCGAATTGTTATAATTCACCGACAAAATAATCGCAATAATAATTGTAATAATACTTCTTTTTTTCATTTTTTTGATTTTTTTTTAATTTTTTTGTACAAATATATAAATTATTTTCTACAAAAACTAAACAGAAGATTGATATGCCTGAATAAAATCATTTTTTGCGGAGAATGAAATTTAGTATTAGTCGGAAGTTAAAGAAGTTAATTGTGATATTAAAACTTTCGCGGTTAAAAAACAATCAAAAAATGTTTAATTTTTTTACCGAGCGATGCAAACCTACGGCTTGCGCTTTGTATAAAACAATCTTTTATATGTTATTTTTTATTACCAAATACTAACGACTAAATAATGAAAATAATTACTAACTTTGCGAATAATAAAAACAAGAAAATTTTAAAATAATTTATAATAAAAAGATATATAGACAGAAAAAAAAGAATACAAAGTAAAAAAATAAAATAATAGGGCTTTTAG
>JAITPP010000222.1 GCA_031289385.1 Prevotellaceae bacterium
GGTAATTATATGTACGAACAAAACGCATTTTTTCAAACTCCGACAGAATTAACCGAAACCGATATATTCCCATCTATCAAGAAGATAACAAAATCGGAAGGAACATCGCTGTTTACAAAAAATATTAAAATAGAACACGATTCGGAATTTGCCAATGAAGCCGAACTGCTGAAAGAAAAATTATCGTCATTATTTGGCTGCACGGTTTCGGAAAACGGCGAAACAACTGTAAAATTGACACATCCCAATGCAAAATTAGCCGACATAAAAGATTCTTACAGAATAAATGTAAACGATAATGTTTTTGAAATCAGCGCAGGAAATGCGAAAGGCGTTTTTTATGGCTGTCAAACATTGATACAGATTTTGGGTAATTTTGAAAACCTTCCGTCGCAAATTTCAAATATGGATATATTCGATTATCCCGATGCCGATTATCGTGCGCAGATGTTGGATGTTGCACGAAATTTTACAAGTAAAGAAAATATACTCAAATTGTTAGATGTATTATCATCTTATAAAATAAGTGTATTTCATTTTCACATAAGCGACGACGAAGCATGGCGCGTTGAAATTCCCGGACTCGAAGAATTAACCACCGTAGGCTCGCGCAGAGGACATACTCACGACGAGCGCGAATGTCTGTATCCCGCATTCAGTTGGGGCTGGGATGCATCCGACAAAAACACTCTGGCAAACGGATATTACACTCGCAACGAATTTATTGAAATTCTGAAATTTGCCGAAAAAAGACATATCAAAGTAATTCCCGAAATAGATATGCCCGGACACTCGCGCTCCGCAATAAAAGCAATGAACGCACGCTATTTCAAATACATAGATACCGATAAAGCCAAAGCCGAAGAATATCTTTTGGAAGATTTTGCCGATACTTCAAAATATGTTTCGGCGCAAAATTTTACCGATAATGTAATAAATGTTGCGATGCCGTCAACGTATCACTTTGTAGAAAAGATAATTGACGAAATCGACAAGATGTATTCAGACGCAGGATTGCAACTCGAAATATTTCATCTCGGCGGCGACGAAGTTCCTAACGGCTCGTGGGAAGGCTCGGCATTATGCACCGATTTTATGAAAGCCAACAATATGACTGAAATAAGAGAACTGAAAGATTATTTTGTGGAACAAGTGTTGGAAATGTTCAAAAAGAGAGATATTCAACTTGCAGCATGGCAAGACGTTGTATCATTTAGAAATGGAAATCCCAATCCAAAATTTTCCGACAGTAATATTTTAAGTTATTGCTGGAACACACAACCCGTATGGAACAGCGACGATATACCTTATAAACTTGCAAATGCGGGTTATCCTATTATTTTTTGCAACGTTACCAATTTTTATTTTGATATGTCGTATAACAAACATCCAAACGAGCCGGGACTGTTCTGGGGCGGATTTGTAAACGAATTTACTTCATTCGATGTGTTGCCTTACGATATTTACAAATCGGTACGGCGCGATTTAAGCGGAAATCTTGTGGACATAAACGAGGCTTCAAAAACAAAAATTCCATTGTCGAAAGATGCTCACAATAATATAATAGGCTTGCAAGGAGTGTTTTTTGCAGAAACATTAAGAAGTTTCGAACAGTTGGAACGCAATTTGTTTCCAAAAATGTTCGGCTTGATAGAACGCTCGTGGAACATGACACCCGACTGGGCGCTCACACAAGATAACAGCGCCTACGAAAATGCAAAACAAACGTATAACGCAAAAATTACGAAAAAAGAAATGCCGCGCCTGTCGAAATTAAACGTAAATTTCAGAGTAGAGCAGCCCGGAATTAAAATCGAAAACGGATTGCTGTATGCAAACACATCCATCGCCGATGCCGTAATTCGCTACACCACAGACGGAAACGAGCCTACCGAAAAATCAGCAATTTGGACATCCCCAATCGAATGTAACGCAAAACAAATAAAAGCCAAAACATTTTATATTGGAAAAGAAAGTTTAACAACTTTGTTGGCAAATGAATAAGTGAAAAACAAGAATAATTGATTTTTTAACAAAAACTCAAAGGGTTGGATTCTCTTTGAGTTTTTTTAGTTTAAAATAATGCTGATACAAAGTGAATTATCTCAAAATTTACAAAAATATTTTTAATTGTCATTTTTTTGATATAAATTTGAGCCGAAAGAACAGAATTTGTTATGAAGAAATTTGCTGATTTAAAAGAAAAAAACAAAAAAATCGTAGTTCCTGATATTGACAAAGAAATAGAAAAAAACCTAAAACATTATTTATAATGAAAAACATTGAAGAAAAAGTAAAACGAGCCATAGAAACCAATAAGTTGAATCCTAAAGTTTTAGGAGAAAGAAATTGGTATAACTATTTTATTCGAATTACAGAATTAGTTTGGGCAAGAAACTTTCATGATGGTTATCGCATAGAAGTTTATGAAAAACAATATGGAAGTCATTTAACAACAGTAGTAATTTAAATTCCGCACAGCAACAAATCGTTTCCGAAATACATAAATCTTTTTTAATTACAAAACAAAGTAAATCAATATGCTAAAACAATAACATATTATACCACATTGATGAAAACAGAAAAAACATTTTCGGTTTGGGGTAGCCCACGCCTACAGCAATTCTGTTTTTGTAAAGAAGAATTAGGCTTAATTGGCAGCAATTATGCAAATCAACACAAATTAACCATATCATCCTTTATCGTTATTCTCAAATTTTTCATATCTTTGTGAATATTAATTTTAAAATTAAAAGAGAAACAAAATCATGAACGAAATTGAAGTTTATTGCAAAAATAACCAACAAAAAAAATCATATCTGCCCGGTACAACATTACTTGATGTTGCTAACGATTTACAAATAAAACTCGGCTCGCAAACGCTTGCTGCATACGTAAATAACGAGTTGAAAGAACTTATGTACGAAATTTATACGCCCGCAACTGTCGATTTTATTGACATTTCAAATCCCGACGGAATGCGCGTATATCAACGCACGCTTACCTTTTTGCTGCAAAAAGCGTTGAAAGATATTTTGCCCGACCATGATATGATTGTCGAACATTCGGTATCGAAAGGTTTGTATTGCGAAATCACCAACGGCGGCACTGAACTTACTATGCCTCAGATAAATAAACTCGAACAACACATGCAAAAATTAGTTGCCGACAATATTCCGTTTATAAAGAAAAAAATACCCACC
>JAITPP010000226.1 GCA_031289385.1 Prevotellaceae bacterium
AAGTCGTGCGGGTAAGCGATTGCAATCCTATTTGCCGTCTGTACTCCGCACTTTTATTTGTTGCGTTTTTTTTCGTAGGGCGTTGCCCTACGCTGAATTAAGTTGCCCTTTCAGGGCGGAAAACCAGCAAACAATTTATTTTGTAAAAAAATAGCACCTCAAAAAAAGTTTTAGCCATTTTATTTCTTCAATGAAAAGTTCTTTACTATAAAATATATTGTCTATAAAATCAGCAAATTCATTACTGACACCAAATGATTTATTATTCAGCAACAAACCTCTTGCATTCATACATATTGTATCTACGGTATTGTTGTTATAATATATGAATAGTTTCGCCCTAATATCAGAAACTTCATTATTAATGGGATTTTTTTTTGATTCAACCAAAAAATTAAAAATCTTTTGTATTGTATCCGAATTGTTTATATGTATTACTTTTTCTTTTTCAATATAATCACAATCTATGTCAAAAACTGTATTTACATCAAATCCCATACATTTCATTTCTATATATTTTATATTTGTTGATTTGCTACTATTACAAATACAAAATAGTATAGATAAAAAGAATATTATTGTTTTCATAATTTATATTTTCTAAATTCAACTAATAAATGCAATTTTATTTTCATATTATTCTAATTATTCACATTAATCTAATTATCACTTATTTATCTTAGCCCAAGTATCTTTAAGCGTTGCGGTGCGATTGAATACAAGTTTGCTGTCGGTTGAATCTTTATCAACGCAAAAATATCCTATACGTTCAAACTGCACTTTGTCCGAAATTTGTAATTTTTTCAATGCAGGCTCGATATATGCAGTAATTTTTTTCAGCGAATCGGGATTCAGATAATCCTTATAATCTTTATCTTCGGGAATATTATCCATAAATGGCTCGGTAAATAACCTATCGAACAAACGCACTTCGGCTTCGGCTGCATGTTGTGCCGATACCCAATGAATTGTACCTTGCACTTTGCGTCCGTCTGGCGAATTTCCGCCGCGCGATGCAGAGTCGTAAGTACAATTAATTTCAGTTATTTCGCCGTTTTCATCTTTTACAACATCCGTACATTTTATAAAATATGCGTAACGCAAACGCACCTCGCTGCCCGGCGAAAGTCGAAAATATTTTTTAGGCGGATTTTCCATAAAATCGTCTTTTTCGATATAAATTATTTTTGAAAAAGGAATTTCGCGCGAGCCTGCATTTTCATCTTCGGGATTATTTATTGCCGTCAGATTTTCCGTTTCGCCGTCGGGATAATTTGTAATAACCACTTTCACAGGATTTAACACCGCCATATAACGGTTTGCGCGTTTGTTCAAATCTTCGCGCAAACACCATTCAAGCAGCGATAAATTAATAACATTATCGCGTTTTGCAACTCCTACTTTTTCGGCAAACGTGCGAATGCTTTCGGGAGTATAACCGCGACGGCGAATTCCGCAAATTGTAGGCATTCGCGGATCGTCCCAACTCGAAACATAATTATTTTTCACCAATTCCAATAATTTGCGTTTGCTCATCACTGTATATGTGAGATTTAAGCGTGCAAATTCGTATTGATGCGATGAAAAAATTTCAAGTTTTTCGATAAACCAATCGTAAAGCGGACGATGTACGTCAAATTCGAGCGTACAAATCGAGTGCGTTATATTTTCGATAGAATCGCATTGTCCGTGAGCGTAATCGTACATTGGATAAATGCACCATTTATTGCCCGTGCGATGATGTTCGGCATGAATTATGCGGTACAAAATCGGATCGCGCAGCAACATATTAGGATGCGACATATCTATTTTTGCACGCAGAACTTTCGCGCCATCAACAAATTCGCCGGCACGCATACGATTGAATAAATCAACATTTTCGTCGATATTTCTGTTTCGATACGGACTGTCTGTTCCTGCTACGTTTATAGTTCCGCGTGTTTGCCGAATTTCTTCCTGCGTTTGATCATCAACATACGCCAAGCCTTTTTTTATCAGCAACATAGCCCATTCGTAAAGTTGCTCGAAATAGTCGGATGCGTAAAATTCGTTAGCCCAATTAAATCCGAGCCAATTTACATCTTCTTTTATCGATTCTACATATTCGGTATCTTCTTTCACCGGATTTGTATCGTCGAAACGGAGATTGGTTTTGCCGCCGTATTTTTGCGCAAGCCCGAAATTAAGGCAAATTGATTTTGCATGCCCTATATGCAAATATCCGTTTGGCTCGGGAGGAAAACGGGTTAAAATACTTTTGTGTTTTCCCGACTGTAAATCGCTTTCAATGATTTCTTCGATAAAATTAAGCGTTTTTGTTTCGGTTTCGTTTGAGTTTATTTCGTTCATTTTTAAAATATTTTATTTTGATTTTTTATATCGTATATCCATGTTTTTTTTATGTTGCATAAAATTTGTCAATATCATTTTTTAACGGCTCAAAATTTTCATCTAAAATTTTCGTGAAAAATGTGTCATTATAAATAAATTTTTGTACATTTGCATCGTCATTAAGAGCGGAAAGGCTAACGGCGGCTACGGACGATTTCGTAGGACTGATGGTGGAGATTCCTGATATTTGGTTGCCGTCCACCAATGGCAGATTTAACCGTACACTTGAAAAATTAGGGTACGGTTTCTTATTTTGCATAAAAAATGTCTTATGCAATACTATTTTTTTTTGTTGATTTATATCTGCATTAACAATCACAGTACCGTATTTATTATACTTTTTTATAAAAATTATAGATATTTTTTCTTTTTTATAATCTATTTTTACATCATCAGGATTATTAATGATTTTCTGTATTTTGGAATATTCTTGTATTGGTGTGTTACTATGGTGATTTACAACATGGTCAATAAAATATCCCTTACCCGAATACACTCGATTATCATTAATATTTTCATCTAAATATTTTAAATATTCAGGCGAAATATATGCAATCGGTTTTAGTTCGTTTCCAAATATTTTAAATATTTGCGCGCGCGATTTTTCTTTTGCAATGCAAAGATTATCAGCCGACAGCCATTCTGATATTCGGTTTTGCATTGTTTTTATTTCAGCATTATTTTGCCAATCGCCATACCAGTATTTAAATTTTTTTGTGCGAATTAATAACCATTGCCGTTCATCCAAATTAGATATTTTTCCATTTGGCGCTAACATGAACCAACCGTTTTGTGTAGTATGTTCTTTTATCAACCGCATTTCAAATTCTAATTCATTCATCTAAAATTAATATATTATAATCCGTTTCAAGCAATTTTATTTAGCCAATAATGCAGCCAGAGCAATTGAATATGCTTTTGTTTGTGCGCTGTCGCCACGCGATGAAAGCACGCACGGAACTTTTGCACCAACAACAACGGCTGCCAATTCGGCTTTTGCAAATTTTGTTGATGTTTTGTAGAATGCGTTTCCTGTTTCGATATTAGGCCAAATCAAACAATCGGCATCGCCTGCAACTTCGCCCGTAACTTTTTTGATAGCAACGCTTTCTTCGTCGATAGCAACATCCAAGCCGAGAGGTCCATCAACCACTGCATTTTTTATTTGATTGCGATCGCTCATTTTTGCGATTATGGCGGCATCAATGCAAGCCTGCATTCCGGGCATCATTTGTTCGGTGGCGGCGATAAGCGCAACTTTGGGTTTTTCAATTCCCAGCGTGCGTGCAACGTTGATGCAATAATTTGTAATTGCTATTTTTTGATTCAAATCGGGTGCGGGTATCACTGCTACATCGCTTGTTATCAAAAGTTTTTTATACGCAGGAATTTCAAATACCGAAACGTGCGATAATATTGATTTTCCGCCCGGCATTAAGCCGTTTTCTTTGTTTAATATTGCCCGCATATATTTGTCGGTAGAGCAAAGTCCTTTCATAAGAATATCGCCTTTGCCTTGATTTATAAGGCTTACAGCGAGCGCAGCGGCTTTTGTTTCGTCGCTTTCGTGTACAATGGTGTATTTGTTTACATCTATATTTTCGGCGGCGCAAACTTTTTTAATTGTTTCGGTATCGCCAACCAGCGTTGCGTTAATAATGCCTGCATCCACAGCCAAACTTGTTGCCTGAATTGTGTGCGCATCGTTTGCATAAGCAGCGACAAGCGTTTTTTTACCTTTTGCTTTTACAGCATCGTTTATTTGAGATAGTTTTGTAATCATTTTTTAAAAATTTATTATTTATTATTTTCTATATTATTAATTTAACCAATCGACAAAATTAGTCAAAAGTTTTTAAAGTTCGTAAAGTTGGTAAAGGTATATAAAATATTTTTAGTTTCAAACATGGTGTAAAATTGGATAAATCTTTTTTTGAGGTATTATTTTTTTCGCAAAATAAATTGTTTGCAGGTTTTGCCCGAATGGTAGGGTGTAAAATCTGTTAAAAATGGTTTAAAATATTCGTTATAAATTTGGCTTCGATGATACAGTTATGCTTATCGCTTGTAATTTGCATAATTTTAGAATATCTCTGAAAACAAATGCTATATAAAATTAATCATTATAATTTCTAATATAAAATCACTATTGTCCGCTAAAGTCAAAAAACACTTATAATTTAGTTACTACTATCTGATTATCAGACCTAATTGTTTTTATTTTCAAAAGCAAGCCCCCA
>JAITPP010000041.1 GCA_031289385.1 Prevotellaceae bacterium
AGGAGATGTTTTTCGGAAAAATGATAAACTTTATTAAAATGGGCAAAAATTTTTCGGTATTGCTCTTGACGTTCGGGCAAATGAGGGTTTTAAAAGTTTTTAGCCGTCAAGTCTTTTCCGTAAGCTGAAGCATACGGTTAATAAAGTGCCGTATTTGCGGGACTTTGGGGGCTGTCGTGTTTGCCCTCTTTCCGGTGAGAGAAGAAAAATCACAAAGAACACAAAAACAAACGTCCATTGTTCAAGGGGATTGCGGGTCGGAGCCCGCAATGACGAACAACAATTGACAATTGACAATGAACAATCAAGAGCGTGCGCGTAAGCCTCTGCAATAGTAAATGAAACATCCATGTCCAAAACAAATTTTGGGCACACATTAAGAGAATTAAGATGCGAAGTTCTGAAAATTCTGTAATGTTTTCACCCCGATAGAATGATGTGAAATCCTTTCGGGATTTTGGTTGGTCGGGGGATGCATTTTCTATTGATATAAATCCCCTACGGGGAAAAAGACACGGAGCAAGTCCCGCAAATATAGGGACGAAATGTGGAACGAAATTTTTTTTAATCATACCTGACATTTTTCACACCCAGCGGGGTCCTGCCTTCCTTTGTATTCAAATCCCAATTCTTCAATTATTTTCTTGATTGACTCGTCATTGTGAGTTCCTTCTACATAAACTGCCGATTTTGCCAAATCCGCCTGAACGGAAACAACGCCTTCCACTTTCGCCAAACCGTTTTCAACCGTTGTTTTGCAATGATTGCAAGTCATGCCGCCGACTTTGTAAACTTTTGCCTTTTTATTCATATTTTTTATCTGTTTTGAATTTCTGTGTTTTTGAATAAACGCATTTATGAGCAATCCTGTAAGCAATACGGAAGACAGCGTTTTGAGCCACGAAAAAGCATCGTGATGATGTGTGTGAAGCAAGTCGTGATTCATTCGGCTCATGTTGAACCACGACGCGGGAAGAAGATAATCAACAATCAATCCGAAAGTTATCGCACCAGCTATGATGCTGCAAAGATAAACGAGCAATGTACGCTTGCCCAATGCTTTGCCGATAACAGTGATAGATGCGATGCTTGTTGCCGGACCAGCCATCAGGAAAACCAGCGCCGCCCCCGGTGTAAGCCCTTTCATCATTAGCACGGCGGCAAGCGGTATAGAGCCTGTGGCGCAGGTGTAAGTAGGCACGGCTACGGCAAGCACGATAAACATATTCAGCAGCGGATTGTTGAGGTATGCTGCAAAAAAACTGTCAGGGACGAACACGGCAATCAATCCTGCAATCAAAATGCCAATAATCAGCCATTTGCCAATATCCTGAATCATTTCCGCAAAAGCGTAATGCAGTACTTGCAACAATCGGTTTTTGCCGTGATATGCGGTTTTATTGTCATCGTGGTAAATGTCGGTTGGCGATACGGTGTTGCTCAATTTATTGGTTGCAGCACCGCCCACAATGCCTGTAATAAAGGCGGCAAGCGGACGCAGCAAAGCAAAGGGAAGCCCAAGCAGGGAATAAGTTGCAGCGATACTGTCCACGCCTGTTTGCGGCGTTGAAATAAGAAATGAAACAGTTGCGCCCTTACTGGCGCCTTCCTTGTGCAACGACAAACCCGTAGGAATCACTCCGCACGAGCAAAGCGGCAACGGCACTCCTGCAATCGCCGCCCACAATGCCGAGCGAAATGTCGGCTTGGATATATGACTGATATACATTTCCTTAGGCACATACACTTTCAGAATACCTGCTATCAGAAAACCAAACAGCAAATAAGGCGACATCTCGTTGAGCAGTGATATAAAAGGAGTTATATAATTCATAATTTGCAAAGGGACTTCTGATTTTTACTTTTTTTATGTTTTGATTTTGTCAAAGAGCCGAAGTCCGTTAGATTCTTTGCAAAATCACTTCAAAGATACTCTTTTTTTATTAATATTTGCAACTTTGTCTGAACTATGATTTTAATGTGATTATTTATGCTTCTTCTTTCTTTTTATTACTTTAATAGCATCATTTCTATTGTTAAAAATTCTGTTTCGTTTTACTCCTATTTCATTAATTTGCTTTATAGTATAATTATTCACAACAATCCAATAGACATTTGGATTTTCTTCAATAAAATCTTCAAAATAATCATAAAACATAGTCCCCATACGACCGAAATTTGAAAAATCAAAAATTACAGGTTTATCTCTGGGCAAACTTTCCATTAAATTATAAAATTCATCATTTTCAGATAAATGACTATAAAACCTGTACTCCAATGGATTATCTGAAATATGTTTTACACACAAACCAAAATCGAAATAACCTTTTAAAGTTTCTATGTGATTATTTGTAGATTCTAATTTGTAACTATGTTCTAACAGATTAAATATCGCCTTTATTATTGTAAATTCTGTGGAATCTTCAGGGTCGGGGCATTGAAAATTGAAGCAATTATCAATAGAATCTGTTTTAAATCTGAAAGCGACATCAATCCCATCATAAATCCCTTCCTTTTCCAAACTTTTTTGTTTTGTTAAATCTATTTTATAAAGGCTATCAACAAAATTTTGAAACTCATTATCAACCACTTGAATTGTTTCTAAATGCTTGAAATAAACATAAACAGTATCGCCCAGATATTTTTTAAACCAATCGTCAATTAATAAAATATCAGTTTTTTCAGGTGTTAAATTATTTTTATCATTTAGATATTGCAGGTGTTCTTTGTCATAAAAGATATTAACAGATAAAGTTTTAGAATTATTCTCGTTTTGAAAAATAATTCTACAAGGCGCAGTAAACGAGGGATATAATTCCACAATAAAAGTAAAATTCTTTTCTAAATAAGAATTTTTTTGTGAATTACAAGGAATTGTAATGAAAATCACAAAAATTAAAAGGAGTATTTTTCGCATATTTTTATATTTTAATTTAACTAACTATTATTCTGGCAAAAACTGTAATACATATAATTTTCAGTATCATCTTCAATAATTTTTATTTTATTTCGCACAATATCCAAAAATATTTCTTCCATTGGCTCGGTGTCATATTTGCAATTTAATTTTTTTTCTAATGTTGAAATTTCATTTACCCACAAACGTAATTGCGATAATGTCAATAATTTAATAATCAATCTATCGGTTTCTATTTCCATCAATAATTTCATTTAGTTTAATATTCTACAAAGATATACCTTTTATTTTATTTTTTTTAAACTTTTATGACTTTGTTAAAATAAAATATATAATGTTACAATTAAGATTTTATTATAGATAAAACATAATTTTCATAACTATCAATGATATGAGTTTGAATTTAGGTTTTGCTTGTTTTTTCCAATTCGTGTTCTATTTCTTCGATAGAGGGCAACTTCGTTTTTATATTTTCAGGTATGGCATCTGTCAATCGATATTCGCTTATGCCCATAGGTTTGTTTATGTCTCGAAGAGCGTATTCAACTTCAATCTTATCTTTCTTTTTGCATAAAAGGATACCAATGCTCGGTTTATCGTCAGTTTTTTTTAATTGGCTGTCAATCGCCGATAAATAAAAATTTAATTTTCCGGCATATTCGGGTTTAAATTTTCCTGCTTTCAATTCTATCGCAATGTAACAACGTAATTCAACATGGTAAAACAGCATATCTATAAAGTAATCCGTATCGCTGATTTCTATTTTATATTGCCGTCCGAGAAACGCAAAGCCTTTTCCGAGTTCAAGTAAAAATTTAGTGATATTTTTTGTCAATTCATCTTCAATTGCTTTTTCAAAAGCATCATCTTGTAATCCTATAAAATCGAAATTATAAGGATCTTTTAATGTTTCCGAAGCAAGTTTTGAGTGTGTAACAGGTAAAGTATTGGCAAAATTGTGTGTTGATTTTCCAACTTTTAGGTAATATTTATTTTCTATCTGCATTTCTAACGTATCCCTATCCCACCCGTTTTGTACAGTTGTCTGACAATAAAATTCGGCTTCTTCAATATTTTTTATTTTTGTGATTATCATCCGATTGTGTCCCCACGGAATTTGTGCCACACCGTGTGGCACAAATTGATATTTTGCAGAATAAAATTTGTACCACTGCAAAATTGCATATACATTTCGGCGCGAAAATCCTTTTATCTCAGGAAATTCATGTTTTAATTCGATAGATATATGTTCAATAAACCTGCTTCCCCAACCTGATTTTTGTTGTTTTTCGGCAATGTCTTTACCAATCTCCCAATATAATTCAAGTATTTGAGAATTAATCGAAAATGCGACTTTATTTCGAGCAGCATGGATTTTCGCTTTAAGGGTTACTACCCAATCCAAAAAATCGGAAATATCTATTTCCTTATTCATACAAGCACTATTTTTGATATTTTACAATCGCAAATTTACAAAAACTGTTTAAATCAACAAGAAATCAGCATATAATTTTACTAAATATCTTACAAATATAATCCTGTCTACGTTAAAATAAGCCAAAGTTAATACATCCAAAAACAGCAAATCGCAAAAACAATTTTATTTTTACTACATTTGTAACTTAATTTATATTTTATGCGATACAAAAAACGCATCGGTTTATTCTTCGGCTCTTTCAATCCGATACATATAGGACACTTGGCTATTGCTAATTACGCTTTTGCGTTTGGCGATTTCGACGAAGTTTGGCTTGTCGTTAGTCCGCACAATCCGCTTAAACAAAAAACTATGCTGGCTGACGAAAAACATCGTATCGCGATGGCGCAAATTGCAATAAAAAACCTTGCTCTGCCTGTGAAAATTTGCGATATCGAAATGCGATTGCCGCAACCGTCGTACACAATTAATACTCTCGAAACGCTTGATGCTGAAAACGGTGATTACCAATTTTGCATAATAATGGGAGCAGACAGCATTAAAAATATCGAAAAATGGAAAAATTACGGCAAAATACTCGATGCTTATAAAATATACGTTTATCCGCGATTGGGATATGATATGAAAACATTGTGCAATAAGTATAATGTCGAATTGCTTAACGCTCCGATAATTGACGTATCATCAACATTTATTCGCGAAAATATAAGCAAAGGCAAAAACATGAACGCTTTTATTTCGGCGGAAACAAGCATGTATATCAAAGAAAATAAATTATACGAAAATATAGAAAATTAAAACAAAAAAATGAATTGTAACTCAGAAAAAAAACTACAAATTTTTGTAACCAACGACGACGGCGTAAATGCCAAAGGACTTGCCGCTCTTATTGAAATGGTGCAGCCTTACGGCGATGTTTACGTGCTTGCGCCGATGTTCGGAAATTCGGGAATGTCGCAAGCGGTAACAATACACACGCCTGTACGAATGAAAAAAATAAGCGAAACCGAAAATCTTAAAATTTATGCTTGCACGGGAACGCCCACCGATTGCGTGAAACTTGCATTTTCGCACGTATTACCGCACAAAAAAATTGATCTTTTGGTGTCGGGAATAAATCACGGCTCAAACTCTTCGGCAAGCGTGCTGTATTCGGCAACACTTGCTGCTACAACCGAAGGAATAATGTACGACACGCCATCGATAGGATTTTCGTTGTGCGATCATAACGACGATGCCGATTTTTCGGCTTGTATTCAGTTCGGACGAAAAATTATTGATAAAGTTTTGACAGAAAAATTTGGCGCAGAAAGTTTTTTGAATGTAAATTTTCCAAAACTTCCGCTTGACGAATTAAAAGGCATAAAAATTTGCCGACAAGCAAAAGGCGCATGGCGCGAAGAATTTGAAAAACGAACCGATCCGCAAGGAATGGATTATTATTGGCTTACAGGCGAATACGTAAACGAAGAACCCGATGCCACCGACACCGACGAAGCATGGCTCGCAAAAGGCTATGCCACAGTAGTGCCGCATACTTTGGACAGAACAAATTATGCCGAACTTGAAAAAATGAAAAAATGGATTTTATAAACTAAAAAATATATGCAAAAAAAATACGATAAATTATCGCTCGGATTTATAGTCGGATTGCTTATTCCCCTTATTGTGTTTGCGATTTCGATGTATATCGGATACAAAAATTCGCAGCAAATGCAATATCTCGGAAAATATCTGATACATTTTACACCGAAATTTTTAAGCCTTTCGGTATGCGCCAACCTTTTGCCTTTCTACGTTTTTCTGAAAACCGACAGAATGGCAAGCGTGCGAGGCGTTTTGACAGCCACGTTTAGTTTGGCATTATTTGTGCTTATACTGTTTATTATTGTTTAATTTTAATTGATTTAATATGAAAAATTTTAAAAAATTATTTACTTTTTTGCTGTTTGCAACCGTTGTTTTTCATTGCACAGCACAAACGCCTCGCGATGTTTTGGCAAAATGCTATTCGGCAAGTTCAAATTTCAAATACGATGAAATAAAACAATGTTTATCGTTGCGGATTGCCGCTTATGTTGATGTTTTGAAACAAAAATTTGAAAATCCCGAGATGAAATTTCAGAGAGATATTCTCGCAGCAGCCATACAAACAGCGCAATATGATATTTTAGAAGAAAAAATATCTGAAAATGGAAAAACAGCAACACTTAAAACAAAAGTATCGTTTATGAATCAATCATTTACGACAGATGTTGTATTTGTTGTGGAAAACAAAAGTTGGAAAATAGACAACGTTCCAAACGCCAAAGATATTCCAAATCAGATACCAATGCTGCAAATGTTTATTAAATGAAAACAATTAATAATTAACAATTAATAATTAATCACTAACCATTAATAATTAATCATTATTTTTGTGCTATGAAAAAAACTTTTTATGTTTTGTTTGTGATATGCGCGATAGTTGCGTGCAAAAACTCGAAAAAAATCCCAAATGTTGATAATATTAATGTTAATGTCGAAATAGTGCGATTTGATAAAGATATTTTTTCACTAAACGACATTGATGTTTTGCGAGAAAAATACGGTAGTTTTTTTGATAATTTTTGCGAATTTATTATTCGTATAGGAACACCTGATAGTATTGATTTTCAAGATAATCTTAACAGTTTTCGCAACGACAGCATTGTGCTGCTTGCACAAAACAAAGCAACAGAAATACTAAATAATTACGAATCGACTTTGAACGCCGATTTAACTCAGGCATTTAAATTTTACAAATACTATTTTCCCGAAAATGCTATACCTCAAATATATATCTACACTTCGGGTTTTAATCATTCGCTGATTATTGACGAAAATATTATAGGAATTGGCATGGATAAGTTTTTGGGAAACGATGAAGAAATTTATAAATCGCTTGGTTTCAGCAAATATCTTAGTCAAAATATGCAAAAAGAACGTATTGTTTGCGAAGTAGCGGGCGCTGTCGCCGTAGATAAATTTCCACTCGAAAATACACATCCCGCGCTTATAGAAAAAATGATTTACGAAGGCAAAATTTTATATTTCAAACAGCAATTATGCCCTCGCATTACCAACGACGAATTGCTCGGATTTACTCGCGACAACGCCGAATTTTGTAAAAACAACGAAAAGCAAATGTGGTTATATCTTGTAGAAAACAAACTTTTGTATTCCGACAATTACACCGTGATTACAAAATTCACCGAAGACGCGCCGTTTACTTACGATTTTTCGCAAGAATCGCCCGGAAAAGCCGCAAATTGGCTCGGATTCAGAATTGTTGAACAATATATAAACAATACCAACACAAGCCTTTCCCAACTTATGAACGAAACCGATTATGAGAAAATTTTGCGCGACGCCAAATACAATCCGAAAAATTAAAAACAAAATATCAATTACAAATATCAATTACGAATTACGAAATTACGAATTACGATTTTGCCAAGCAAAAAAAATTCCGTACAACGTGAAGACTTGAAAATTGAAAAAATAAAAAAAATAAGAATGAAATACCACAAGAATGTTAGAACATAAAGCATTGTCATTAAAACAAAATATTTTTTGTACTAAACACTAACTACCAACGACTTGATACCAAATACTAATTACTTAATACTAAATACCAACGACTAAATACCAAATACCTGATACTAAATACCAACGACTAAATACCAAATACCTGATACTAAATACCAACGACTAAATACCAAATACCTGATACTAAATACCAACAACCAAATACCAAC
>JAITPP010000082.1 GCA_031289385.1 Prevotellaceae bacterium
TTATCAAGTTTGTAAAGTTCATAAAGTTCATAAAGTTCATAAAGTTTATCAAGTTATAAAGATTTTCAAATCAACAAGAACAAAGAAGTTAGAAAGTTATAAAGATTTAAAACAAAAAACCTGCGTAAATCTGTCGTATCTGCGTTATCTGCGTGCTTTTTCAAAATCAACAACTAAACAACTAAACAACTAATCAACCGACTTATGACTTACGGCTTGCAACTTACGACTTACGACTTACGACTAAAAAACCATATCTTTGCATTAAATTATTTTAAAAATATTAAAAAATCATGAAATTATTAAAAAACATAACGTTTATTGCATTGTTAAGCCTAATGATTGCTGCGTGTGGCGGCGGTTTAACACCTTCGAAAGTTTCCGAAAATTTTTTTGACGCACTAATAAAAAACAATATTGAAGAGGCAAAAAAATATGTTATTAAAGAACTTATTCCCATGTGCGATGAAGCCATCGAACAAATGAAAATGCAACAAGAAAACTTACATTATGGGCGATGTAGTTGAGAACTATGCCGAACAGAGAATAGAAAAAATCGCAATAAGCAGTTGAAACAACCGACTTACGACTTACAACTTATAACTTACAACTAATGAAACCATTTTCCTTGATAAGTATCTAATTCTTCCAAGCGTTTTTCAAATTTTACGATTAGTTGGTCGTTGCGTAAATTGCACCATGCGCTTTGCGCCAAAAATCGCGGCGGCATTTCGCCTGCAAATCGTTCTATAACAAATTTGGGATTTAGGTGTTCGGCAAATTTCACAAAAAAATCAATATATTCATCTACCGAAAATGTATGAAAATCGTGAGGATTATCTGTAAATTCGGTTTCCATTTTTGTGCCTTTTATTATTTGCAGTTGATGAAATTTAATGGTGTCGAGCGGTAGTTTAGATATTATTTCGGCTTGGTTTAGCATCATTTGAGGCGTTTCGCCGGGCAAGCCGAAAATTATGTGCGCTCCGCATTTAATTCCTCGCTGTGCGGTTGCGGTTATCGCTTCAATTGATTTTTCAAAATCGTGTCCTCTGTTTATGCGTTGTAATGTAGCGTTGTAGCACGATTCTATTCCGTATTCGACAATCAGATATTTGGTTTTCGAAATTTGGACGAGATAATCAAGAATTTCGTTGCTGATACAATCGGGGCGAGTGCCGATAACAAGTCCGATAACTTTGGGATGTGCAAGCGCTTCGGCGTATCGTTGTTTTAGAATTTCTACGGGTGCATAAGTGTTGCTAAACGCCTGAAAATATGCCAAAAACATTTCGGCGCGGCGGTATCTGTTGGCATGAAACTGAATGCCTTCATTTATTTGCTGAGTTATAGATTTAGATGTATCGCAATACGAAGGATTAAAAGCCTTGTTGTTGCAATAAGTACATCCGTTAATCGCAAGCGTTCCGTCTCTGTTGGGACAAGTAAAACCGGCATCAATTGTCAGTTTTTGAATACGTTGTCCAAACATTCGTTTGAAATGTCCTGCGTACGAATTAAATCTGCGATTATCACCCCAAGCGTAAATCAAACCTTTACTTTTATAACTATTTTTTTAATTTTTCCAATTCCTATAAGCGGTGCATGTGCATCGTTAGGGAAAAATATTATTACCTGCAACGGATTTACTACGCAAAAAACTTCGGGATCGTCGTCAAAAAAAGCGATGTCGTTATCATCATCGTATTTGCCTTCGCCTGTGTTGCAAAGCGCGCGGTCTTTCCAGCCAAATGTTTCGCTTTCAGAAACAGGCACTTGAATATCGATGTACGAATCGTGAACTTCGAGTTTTGCATCTTCAATATTTTTTGCATCGTTTTCAGAAACCATTGCGTAAACATTGTCGCCATCAATATCATATCTGCCAATTTCGAGTTTCATTAAATCGTTGGAACGCAAGAATTTAAAAGCCTTTTCAAATCCATCGTTCATTTTGCGATAACGTTCCAATCCAAGAATAGAATCTATAATCATATCTATATTTTTATTGTAAAATTAAAATCTTTTGCAAAGGTATAAATATTAATGGTATTTAGTCGTTAGTATTTGGTCGTTAGTTACGAAGTTAAATGAAATTATAGAAGTTAGTTGTGAAGATTTGTTGATATAAAAACCTTTGTGAACTTTGTGGCTAAAATGCAGAAATTAAAAAAGTTAGCGAATATTTTTTAATTCTTAAAACACACAACATAATTTATATATTTTAAATCGACTAAATACTAAATACCAACGACTTTATTGATGATTTTTCGTACAGTAATAAATTATATCAAAAAAATGTTTACTACATGACAAAAATTGCAAAAGTCCACATAACCACCTAATATTTAACTAATTATAACATTATTTATTTTAAAAAGACCTTGAAGTTTTGTATTTTTATAGCTGATTACCAAACAATTATAAAGATGACGAAAAACTTCAAGGCTGAGTGCAAAAGTACTCAATTAATTTCAATTCTAAGCAAAAATTTCGAGGAAAAATAAATTTTGTCCGAATAAAGTTCTTTGGTACATTTATTTATACGCTAAAATAATTCTTAATTTTTAACTCTTCATTCTTATTTCTTCACTCGTTTTGTATTTTGATTTATAAAATCTTTCCACGATTTGTATGGAGTTGCATCATTCACAATGGCTGCGCTTGTTTGGTAATAATGGCAAAGTGCTGCTGCCAAGCCGTCGGTGGCATCTAAATTTTGTGGAAGTTCTTTTATCTTTAATATTCGCTGCAACGTAAGCGCTACTTGCTCTTTTGATGCTGAGCCGCGTCCCGTTATCGACATTTTTATTTTTCGCGGAGCATATTCAAAAATCGGAATCGAACGTTGCAATGCAGCCGTCATAGCCACGCCTTGCGCTCTACCAAGTTTAAGCATGCTTTGAACATTTTTACCGTAAAACGGCGCTTCAATCGAAAATTCGTCGGGATGATATTCGTCGATAAGTTGAGTAACTCTCTCGAAAATAGTTTTTAGTTTTAGATAATGATCGCTATATTTTTTTAATTCAATCGAGCCTAAAATCATTAATTCGGGATTTTTTCCGATAGCACGAATCAAGCCGTAGCCTAATATTATTGTTCCCGGATCAATTCCCAGAATTATTCGTTCGCGTTCAATTTTTTTTGTTAATGTCATTGCAAATTTATTAATGTTTTATGCGTGTTCAAATGTTATTTTTAAAATTGTTTTGCAGTTTTTGTCTATCCTGAAATTATCGTCGGCTCTGCGATTTACGAGCCATGCAATTTTTTCGGCAGATACTAAAACATACTGTTCATTTTTCTCGAATTGCGATAATTTTTCGTCGATAAAATAATCGCTCAGTTTTTTTCTGCCGCGCATGCCGAAGGGCGTAAAACTATCACCGGCTTGCCATTTGCGCAATATCAAAGGAAATTTTAATTTATCGAAATCTAAAAATGCTGTATTTCGATTTTTTTCGATTATGACGTTTTTATTTTCGATTTTTTCGATTTTTAATGATATCGGATTTTCAATTTGCGTAGTGTTTTCGCCTATTTCAACAATGTGATTTTCATCGTATTTTAAAATTGATATTATTAATTTTTTTCTGTCTTTAAGTAAAACATGTGTTGGCGAAAAGAATTTTTTTCCCGATTCTCCGTCAAGCGAATCATAAATATTTGCTATTCGTTCTGCCCCAAAATTGTATTGTTGAAGTATTTCAAAAAGCCATAATTGCGAATTTTCGGTATTCAACAGTTTTTCTATATCAATAAAAATTTTATCGTTGTCGTATGAAATTATTTCTGATGATATTTCTGTTTTTTGCAAGTGTAATGCGTTGTAACATTGCGAAATGTGTTTAATATTTTCTGTCATTGTTTGCAAAAACGATGGATTTATTTTTTCAAGTTCGACAATCACATTATTGCGTATTCTGTTGCGCGAAAACTTATTGCTGCTGTTTGTTTCGTCAATGCAAAAAGTAATGTTGTGCGCGTTTGCATAATCCACAATTTGTGTGCGCGAGGCGAAAAGCAAGGGGCGAATAATTGTTTCCGTTTTTTCGGTAATTCCAAGCAAACCTTTTATTCCCGTGCCTCGTACAAGATTTAAAAAAAACGTTTCGACAACATCATTTTTGTTGTGAGCGATTGCAATTTTCGAGTAATTGTGTTGTTTGCGTATGATTTCAAACCAATCGTAACGAAGTTTTCGCGCCGCCATTTCTATCGAAATTTTTTGTTTGCGGGCAAATTCTTCGGTATCAAATTTTATTATATGCAACTGTATATCATGCGATTTTGCAAATTTTTCAACAAAACAGCATCATCGTCCGCCGCTTTGCCGCGCAACGAAAAATTGCAATGCGCTATTGCAACATCGAATTTTGCGTTGATAAATAAATTAGCCATAACAACAGAATCAATGCCTCCGCTGACGGCAAGCAATATTTTGTCGTTGTTTCTTGAAACATCAAGACGTTCTACGTTTTTTTCAAATTCAATCTGTAACACGATGCAAAAATAATGAAAAAATATGCTAATTCAATTAATTTTAAAATCTAAACATAAGGAAAGAACCAAGAGTCAAGAGCCAAGAGTCAAGAAGTTAAGAAGTTAAATGAAGTTATAGAAGTTAATTGTGAATGTTTTTGATATTAGAAAAAGTTTGTAAAGATTATAAGGTTTGTAAAGATTTTTTTCAACTCAACAAAACAACTCAACAACTAAACAATTCAACAAAATCGTAATTTTGTAATTCGTAATTGATTTTTATCTGCGTGCTTTTTCAAAATCAACAACTAAACAACTAAACAATTAATCAACCGACTTATGACTTATGACTTACAACTTATGACTTATGACTTACAACTTATGACTTACAACTTATGACTTACAACTTATGACTTACGACTAAAACCTTACGACTAAAAAACCACAATTTTTCTCAAACAATTTTTATTTACAGATAAAAATTATTACCTTAGCGAAAATTTTGATTAATAATTAATTTTCAACATTATAAATGAGTACAGAACTAAAATCATTGTTTCTGAAACACACGGGCGAACAGGCAAACGACATAATCGAACTTTCATCTTCGGGCTCAAATCGACGTTATTTCAGATTAAAAAACAATAATATTTCGCTGATTGGCGTAATTGGCACTTCGCACGAAGAAAATCGCGCTTTTTTTGAAATGGCGCAACACTTTAAAGCACAGGCAATTAATGTGCCGCAGGTTTATTTGCACAGCGACGATTGGATGTATTATATTCAAGAAGATTTGGGCAACACAATTTTGTTTGACGTGATACAAAAAGGACGTTTGACGCGGGTTTTCGACCAAGACGAAAAAAAAATTCTTCGCAAAACAATTCAAATGCTCCCCGAAATTCAATTCAAAGGCGCTGACGGTTTGAATTTTGATATATGTTTTCCTCAACCCGAATTCAACGAGCGTTCGATACTTTGGGATTTGAATTATTTTAAATATTGCTTTCTGAAATCGACAGGACTTGATTTTCAGGAAAACAAGCTCGAAGACGACTTTGCGCAAATGGCGAACATACTTTTGCACGATAAATCAAACACGTTTATGTATCGCGATTTTCAGTCGCGCAACGTGATGATTAAAGATGACGAGCCGTATTTTATCGACTTTCAGGGCGGGCGCAAAGGTCCGTTTTATTACGATATAGCCTCATTTTTGTGGCAGGCAAAAGCAAATTTTACCGACGAACTTCGCGAACAGTTAATAAACGATTATATCGAATCATTAAAAAAATTTATTGATATTGATGAACAATATTTTCGTCGGCAACTACGCCATTTTGTACTTTTCCGCACATTGCAAGTGTTGGGCGCGTATGGTTTCAGAGGATATTTCGAGAAAAAACCGCATTTTATACAAAGCGTTCCTTTTGCAATCGACAATCTGCGAGGCTTGCTCTGTCAGGGTTACGACGAATATCCCTACCTGTGCCGAATACTTGGTGAACTCACAAATCTCAAACAATTTTCGGAAGAAATAAAAAAACACAGTTTGCAAGTTCACGTTTGCAGTTTTGCCTACAAAAAAGGCGTTCCCAACGATACTTCGGGAAATGGCGGCGGATATGTTTTCGATTGCCGCGCAATAAATAATCCGGGAAAATACGAACGCTACAACCAATTCAACGGTTTAGACGAGCCTGTGATAAAATATCTTGAAGAAGACGGCGAAATCATTACATTTTTAGAAAATGTTTACAACATAGTCGATAATTCGGTAAAACGTTATATCGAAAGAAAATTTACAAATTTAATGATTTGTTTCGGCTGCACAGGCGGGCAACATCGCTCGGTTTACGCGGCGCAACATTTGGCTGAACATCTTAACAAAAAATTCGGCGTGAAAGTAAATCTCGTTCATCGCGAACAAAATATAGAACAAATATTTGATGCCGAAAGATAATTTATTTGCCGATTTGAAATTTGAAAAATGAACAATAAAAATCAAATATCCGACAAGAACGAATCAAAAAAAGCAATGATTTTTGCAGCAGGTTTGGGTACGCGCCTGAAACCGCTTACCGACAAGCTGCCCAAAGCCCTTATTCCTGTTGCAGGAAAACCAATGATTGAGCATCTTATAAAAAAATTAAAAACGGCAGGATTTACTCAAATTGTTATCAACGTTCATCATTTTGCCGATATGATTATTGATTTTCTGAACAGCAACAATAATTTCGGCGTTGATATTTATATTTCGAACGAACAAAATCAACTTCTCAATACAGGCGGAGGAATAAAACACGCCGCTCGGTTTTTACAAGGCAACATGCCGTTTCTTGTACACAATGTTGATATTATTTCTAATGTTGATTTAAATGATATTTACGAAAAACATTGCTTGCGCAAGCCCTTAGCCACGCTTTTGGTTGGCAATCGCACGACATCGCGTTATTTATTTTTCGACAAAAATCAACGTTTATGCGGATGGCAAAACATAGCAACAAACGAATTGAAATGGACTGATTCGCAAATTTTGCAAAACGAATGTGATAAATACGCTTTTGGCGGAATACACGTAATATCGCCCGAAATATTTAATTATTTCGACAATTGGAATGATAAATTTTCGATAATTGATTTTTATTTATCGCAAGCGCAAAAAATTTGTGCATACGTCCCACAAAACCTTCGGCTGATTGATATTGGCAAACACGAATCGCTAATGCAAGCCGAAAATGAATTTGACAATTTTGATATTTCTAATAATAATTATTAACTAAAAAAATAAAATAAAAATGAATACAATTTCTAATTTTTTCTTGTTCGCAACAATATTGCTTTGCTGCCAACAATCGACATTCAGCCAAGAACAAACCAAATTTGAAAAAACAGATGCAAAATCATTAACCGAAAATGTTTTTTCTGTTTTCGATAATAACTGGTTTGTAGTAACCGCAGGAAACGGCGAAACGTACAATCCAATGACAATAAGCTGGGGCGGATTCGGCATATTGTGGGGCTCGCCTGTGGCAACAATTTATATTCGCGACACACGCTACACTTATCAACTTCTAAACGAAGGAAAATATTTTACGCTTTGTGCTTTCGACGAAAAATATCGTTCGGCAACACAATATTTAGGCACAAAATCGGGACGCGATGAAGATAAAATAAAAGCATCGGGATTGACTCCGCTAAAAACGGAATTAGGTAACACATATTATGCCGAAGCCCGCTTGGTAATTGAATGTGAGAAAGTTTATAACGCCGATTTGCAACCCGAAAATATAACAGACGCAAAAGGTGCAGATATGTACAAAAACACCGAGTCGGTTCATCGAATGTTTATTGGTAAAATATTGAATGTTTGGCAGAAGAAATAATCAAATATTCAGGCTGTTTCAAAAGCACGCAGATAACGCAGATTAGACGAATTTACGCAGATAAAAAAGAATTTACTGTTATTTTAGGTTTTATAATGGCTAATATAAAATCTGTGTTATCTGTGTGCTAACGGCTTTATTTTTTTATATTTTAGTACATATACTAAGCCTGTACCCAAACTTAAAGTGAATATTTTTCTGTAATCAATAAATTCTTTTTGGCTTTCTTTTGTTACTAAATTTGTACGTTTTTTTTCGATTACAGCGTTAGATTTATAATAAGAAGCAGTAATATTGGCATTAATAAAAAATCTTTCTGATAATTTATAACCAAAAGAAACCGAAGGCGCAACAGTAAAAAAACTATAATCTGCTTTTTTTTCCGAAAATTTCAATTCATACTCGACGTTTGATTCTTTTTCTTTTAATGCTGCATATCCGGAGTTAATTGCCATCATTGTAGAACCCAGCAAAAGTTTAGGATGAAAATAATATTTTTCATTTTCTATTCTGTATCATTGTTGTCCGAAAACGGAATTTCCAAAAAATGTTGTAATTTCGCGCATTGTAATTTTTATTTTTCGCACATTCAAGTTACAAATGCAACTTTTTTATTATGCAAAATTAGTAAAACTTTTTCATTAGGAGTTAAAAATCCCAATTTTTTTCTTGGTCTATTGTTAATTTTATTTTGGAC
>JAITPP010000095.1 GCA_031289385.1 Prevotellaceae bacterium
GCATCTATTTTGTATTCTGTTAGTTTTTGCCGTATGTCGTAAGCGCATTTTTCGCATAAACTGCAAAGTTTTTGCAATCGTTGCAATGCTTGTTCGGGAGTTATCTGTTTCATTTATAATTTTTTTTGTAAAGATATAAAGATTTTTTTAATCAATAGTTATTTATAGAAGTTAGAGAAGTTAAGAAGTTAAAAGTTTCAAATCAACAACTAAGCAATTAAACAAATCAACAAAAAAATCGTAATTCGTAATTTTCGTAATTCATAATTGATTTTTATCCGCGTGCTATTTCAAATCAACAAAGCAACACAAACAAAAAAACATTTCAATTTTTCCTGCCAGCCGTATCTTTTTATTTACACAAAACGGTATTTTTTTGTAAAACAACACCCAAAAATATTTTCGTTTTTTGTTAAATTTTCACAATACTTACAATTTGTTTGTTTTTTCATTGTTCAAAAAATCAGCGTGTTGGGCTTTTGTCTTGAAAAATAAATTTGCGAAATTTGGAATTTTTTATAATTTTGTTATTGAAAATAATTATTTATGGAATTGAGAAAGTATTTTAAAATAATAATAAATATAAATTATATCATTAATCTAATGATATTAATACCTATTATAATTATAACAACATCTAATAAATTAAATTTACAAAATTATTTTTTTATGAAAAAATTAAAAACACTTCAAAATTTATTTTTGACGGTATTGCTGTGCGTTGCAAGTGCAACAACAACTACCGTTTTTGCTCAGGAAGAAAGAGATGATGACGCACGCTACAATCAATATGGCGTAAAAGTTGATCACTTTCCGTTAACCACAGAAGCCCAAAACCGTATTCTTGTTATCGAAAACAAGGAAAAAGGTTTTAAATTCTGGATGGATAATCGCGTACAAATGGACGCTGCTACCTATTTCGGTATTCCAAAAGACTTTACAAAAATGTCGGGTGGAGTTTCGATGCGGCGCGTACGCATGGCTGTAAAATCGCAAATCGATAAAAACTGGTATGGAGAACTTGACTTGAATTTCTCTAACGGCGTTTTCGAACTCGAAGATGCTGTTGTTCACTTTACAGGACTTAAAGATTTTGAATTTTACGCAGGAAATTACAAAGAAGATTTTTCGATGGAAGAAACAACAACTTCGCGTTACACCACTTTCATAGAACGCGCAATGGTTGTATCAACCTTTGCTCCCGGGCGCCACATCGGCATTAGCGCACGCTGGCATCGCAACTGGGTACGGGCATCGCTGGGCGTTTCGTGGCAACTGATTGATAATGCGGATACACGTCTTAACGTTGAAGAATTAAACAAATCGGGAAAAGGAATTGGACCAAACTACACAGGTAAAATTGTTTTTATGCCTTGGGAATCGCAACCCGATTACGGTTTGCATCTTGGATATAACGTTTCGTACCGCGCACCGCGAAAAACAGATGACAATCTTGACCAAGGCGAAAGCGACCCTCGCGGATATTACGGCGACTATTTCAGCACAAGAAATACCACCGGAGTAAACAGAACAAAATATATTTCAGCCGAATATTACGGCGTGAAATATGACATGATTCACGGATTTGAACTTGCCGGATACTACAAAGGCTTTCGATTTATAAGTGAATATATTCTTAATGACAGCTACATGGATAAAAATTCTACGCTGCTTAGCGTAAGTTCCGACACAAAACATTTTTGGGGATTTTATACACAGGCAACTTATATGTTGTTTGGCGGAAAACAACGTTATGACAGCAGCCAAAGCGAATTTACCCAACCCACACGCGGTAAAAAATGGGGAGATATTGAACTTATGGTACGATATGATTATCTGAAACTTAACAGCCGAGATATTTTTGGCGGCTCAGGCGAAAATTATGCTCTTGGCGTGGTATATCACATAAATAATAATGTGAAATTTTTATTAAATTACCAATACTCGCACAACGACAGATATGCCAACTATAAAGGCAAAGCAATTATAGGACGCAAAGCCGACGGAACGCCAACGTCAAATCCGCTGCTGGCAGTAAGCGATTTGGGCGTACGTTTTCACGCATTGCAATGCCGTATTGAAATAGATTTTTAACAATAATAATCGAATAAAAATTAAAAAAGATGAAAAAAATACTTTACATCACAACAATATGTCTTTTTGTAGCAACAACAATAAGTTGCTTGAAAGACCAACCGCCCGTATTGCCCGAAATGGGAGATTCGCCCGTTAAAATAAACGAAGCATACTCAAACGGCGGACGCTCAACTTATGGGGCTATCGACTGGGTAGAACTGTACAACACATCCAATGAGGTTGTTGACATCAGCGGATATGTTCTGTATGACAAAATAGATAAAATTGCCAAAGTAACTGTTTCCCCAGGAACAACAATAGCCGCTTATGGTTTCTTTACTATTGACGTTGATGTTGCCGGCGGATTCGGTTTAGGCAGCGGCGGCGATATGGTTTATATGGACGATGCATCCGGAAAACTTGTAGACCAAATAGAATTTGGAGCATTAACGCCCGAACAATCTTATGCACGCAATCCCGATGGCTCGGAAACTTTCAAAGTTCAAACGCCAACGCCAAACGCATCAAACAACGGAGCAGTTGCAATGCCTTCGGTAACCAATGTAACTCACACTCCCTCATCGCCCACCAACGACGATGATGTTGTAGTATCGGCAACCGTTACGGCAGGAGAAGGAACATTATCATCCGTAAAAATACAGTGGACGCTTAACACCACAGCGCAAACCGATATTAGCATGACAAATGCAGCAGATGTATATTCGGCAACAATTCCAAAACAAGCCGCAAATGCTGAAATAGCATATTCGGTTGTTGCCATCAACAGCGTAGGCGGAAGTTCAACAGTTTCGGGAAATTATGC
>JAITPP010000052.1 GCA_031289385.1 Prevotellaceae bacterium
GTTTTTTTCATAAGGCGTTGCCCTATGCTAAAATAAGTAGCCCTTTCAGGGCATGTGATTCTTAATTGTTTTTTATCTCGTAAATCTGTTGTATCTGCGTTATCCGCGTGCTTCGTAATTGTTTCATAACTTCTTGATACTAAATACTTGATACTAAATACCAAATACTTGATACTAAATACTAAATACTTGATACTAAATACTAAATACTTGATACTTGATACTAAATACCTGATACTAAATACTAAATACCTGATACTAAATACAATTTCATTAAAATTCAATATAATATTTTAACTTTTCGGCTTGTTCGGTATTAATAATTTTTTCTTTTACGAGTTGTTGTAAATTTTCAATTTTTCCTGTTATATTGCGGTATTGCTCAATTCCGCGAGCCAGATAATTGCCTATATACGGATGTTGTGCAAGTTCTTTGGATGTTAATTTATTGATATTTAATTTATTTATCAACAATGTGTCGATTTTCACCTGATTTGCGAACATCAAAAAGCGTTCGTCGTCAATTCCGCGCACTTCTTTCAGTTGATTAATATTTGCAAAACCGCCGAGTTTGCTGCGATAATCGGCAATCAGTCGGGCATAATACGAGCCTATTCCGCGCAATTTTTTAAGTTCTGCGGTGTCGGCAGAATTTATTTCAACAAAGATAATTGTTCGTGTTGCGGTGGTGTTTTCTTCTGTGTTGCTTGATTTTTCGGTTGTTTCGGATGATTTGTTTTCAGTCGGTTTTATTTTGATATAAGGTTTTAGTCGCTCGAAATCGTCGTCGCTAACAACATACATTTTTTTGAAATCGTCGGCAGTTCTGAATTGCCCGCCTTTATTGCGATAATTAATAATTGCTGCCGCCTGTTTTTGCGAAAATCCTAATCGTACAAATATATTTTCGTCGGCTGTATTAGGGTTAAATTCAAATGTTTCAATGTTTTTTCCCGTTTTGGGCTTAGTATTATTATATGTTTTTGCAGGAGTTTCGGAAGTTTCGATTTCTGCTTTATTATCACGTTCAAATTCATCAACCAAAACTTTAAATTCATCAAAATTTTCATCATCAACATTTGTTTTTGAAATAAAATGCGGATAAAAATACACAATCGCCAAAATAATCAAAAGCATAGCCACAGCAATGCGTTCGTTGCGGGTAAACGAAAATAACTCTTTCAGTTTTTTAGAAAATTGTGCCATCTCAAAAAAATATCCACAAAAATAATAAATTATTCTGATTAATGATTAGTTATTAATGGTTAATGGTTAATGATTAGTGGTTAATGATTAGTGGTTAATAATAAATAGTAAATAATAAATAATCAATATTAAATAGTCAATATTAATGTTTATCTTTGCAAGCTAAAATCAAAATTAAAATAATTTTATGATAGAAATACGATATACCGACGAACTGAACGTTATTTTTAACCTAAGCAGAGAAGAGGCGATACGATTGGGAAATGTGGCAATTGGTGTTGAACATTTATTTTTAGGAATATTGCGGCACAAAAACAATGCTGCTGTTGATATTATTTCCTATTTTGGTGCTGATTTGAAGCAACTTAAATATGACATCGAAAACATTGTAAAAAACGATTTGCCGTTATCGCCGAATAATAAAAACATATATCTTACCGAAGATGCCGACAGAGCGTTAAACCGTACTTTTCTCGAATCGCACTCGATGCAACATACAGGTAAAGAGAACGCTGCGCATTTGTTAATCGCTATTTTCAACGTTTCGCACAACAGCGTACAAATTGAGTTAAGCAAATTAAATATCGACTCGAATATGATAAAAGCCAAACTGTGCAACAAACCTATACCTAAATTCGGGTTGGACGATGATAATGCAAACGATGAAAATTTAGACTTTCTCGACAATTATCTGAAAAATTTTACAGATGATAACGATGATGACGATGATGATAAAGACAGCGAAAATAAATCGCTGCAAAACAAGTCTGCCGATTCGGATTCCGATAATTCGGATTTTTATAAAACAGACAAAAACAATACGCCCGTACTTGATAATTTCGGGTACGATTTAACCAAAGCCGCACGCGAAAACAAACTCGACCCGATTGTTGGACGAACAAAAGAAATAGAGCGTTTGGCGCAAATATTAAGTCGGCGTAAAAAAAATAATCCTGTGCTTATAGGCGAGCCCGGTGTTGGAAAATCGGCAATCGCCGAAGGTTTGGCAATACAAATAACAGAACGAAAAGTATCGCGGCTGCTGCAAAACAAACGAGTAATTCAACTTGATTTGGCATCGATTGTTGCAGGCACAAAATATCGCGGACAGTTTGAAGAACGCTTAAAATCAATATTAAACGAAATGAAAAGAGTAAATAATATCATTCTTTTTATTGACGAAATTCATACGCTTGTAGGCGCAGGAAGTCCCGCAGGAACGCTTGATGCCGCAAACATGCTGAAACCCGCATTGGCACGCGGCGAAATACAGTGCATTGGCGCAACCACTCTCGACGAATTTCGCACAAGCATTGAAAGCGACGGTGCTTTGGAACGCCGTTTTCAGAAAATAATTGTTGAACCTACAACTGCCGATGAAACCATAAATATTTTGAACAATATAAAACCGAAATACGAGCAGCATCATAAAGTGATATATACGCCCGAAGCCATTAAAGCCTGCGTTTTTCTCACACAGCGTTACGTCAGCGACAGATGCTTGCCCGACAAAGCAATAGACGCACTCGACGAAGCAGGCGCAAGAGTGCATGTGGCAAACGTTTCGACACCCAAAAAAGTTACCGATTTGGAAAAGAAAATAGAAACCATAAAAGACAAAAAAGCAAACGCCATCGCCGAAAAAAAATACGACGAAGCCAAAAAATTGCGCAACGACGAAGAAACCATACTGAAACAAATAAATAGCGAAATAGAAACGTGGGAAAAAGAAAACGACATAAACAAACCGCTCGTTGATGAACATAAAGTTGCCGAAGTTGTATCGATGATGACAAACGTTCCCGTGCAAAAAATAGCGCAAAACGAAAGCCAGCAATTAATAAAAATGGCTAACGAACTAAAAGGCAAAGTGATAGGACAAGATGAAGCAATTTCAAAAATCACAAAAGCCATTCAACGTAACCGCGCAGGACTTAAAGACCCAAATCGCCCGATAGGAACATTTATATTTTTGGGACCAACGGGCGTAGGAAAAACTCAACTTGCAAAAGTCATTGCCCAATATCTGTTTGGCAGCGACGACAATCTTATTCGCATAGACATGAGCGAATATATGGAAAAATTTGCAGTTAGCCGTCTTATCGGTGCGCCTCCGGGCTACGTAGGCTACGGCGAAGGCGGACAACTTACCGAACTCGTGCGCCGACGCCCATATTCGGTTGTGCTTTTAGATGAAATTGAAAAAGCCCATCCCGATGTTTTCAATCTGCTGCTGCAACTTCTCGACGAAGGAACACTAACCGACAGCATAGGACGCAAAGTAGATTTTAAAAATACTATTGTGATAATGACATCCAACATCGGAAGCCGACAGGTAAAAGATTTGGGACACGGCATAGGATTTTCGGCACTCACAAACAAATCGCAAACCCTCGACGAAAACACCAAAAGCATCATAAAAAAATCGCTGGAACAAACATTTGCCCCCGAATTTCTAAACAGAATCGACGATGCCATAATGTTCAACATGCTGACAATAGAAAATATTCATGCAATAATTGATATAGAACTCAAACAACTGTTTAAACGCATTTTAGATTTAGGATACGAAATAAAACTCACCAAAAAAGCCAAAACCTTTATCGCCGAGCAAGGCTACGATGTGCAATTAGGCGCACGTCCCCTGAAACGCGCCATACAACACTATCTCGAAGACAACATAGCCGAAGCGATAATACGCGAAAATCCCAAATCGGGCAGCACAATTAACGTAGATTTAAATAAAGAAAATAACGATGTAACGGTAAAAATTTTGGCGAAAGAGGTTGAGAAAAAGAAATAAAAGATAAAATTTTAATGAAAAATATCGATGATAAAAACACCTGAACAACAGAAAACAAATAACCTGTAAAAGATTG
>JAITPP010000267.1 GCA_031289385.1 Prevotellaceae bacterium
ACTACAATGGCTACAAATTCGATAAATGTAAACGAAGCGTTGCAACGAATGGGCGGCGAAAACGATATGAAAACGCCTGTATGGTGGAGTAAAAAAGCAATAACCGGAAACTGATAAAATAAAATTATATACCAAATCAGATGAAAAAAGTTCTAATCATATTTGTATTCCTGTTCTTTGTTGCGAGTGTTTACTCGCAACAAGTAACGGGAGTAGTGAAATCGGGAAAAACAAACATTTCAAATGTAGTTGTAACCGATGGCGAAAATTTTACAATAACCGATACAAAAGGAAATTATACTCTTAACGTTGGCGATAATGCAGATTTTATTTACATAGTAACGCCATCGGGATATATATCGAATTTTGAGAGCGGCACGCCTGTTTTCTACAAAAAATATGATAATAAAGTAAAAAAATATGATTTCGATTTGCTAAAATGGGGAAATACCGAAAAATATACTTTGGTAGCTATTGCCGACCCGCAGCCGAAAACAGCCGAACATTTTGAAGAGCATAAAACAAACATATTTCCCGATTTCAAAAAAACTATCGACGAATATGCAGCCAACTCTAATACAACAACAATAGGTATTATGCTGGGCGATATTACTTGGGATGCTCTTGATTTGTTTGAACCGATAAAACAATTAAATGCAACGGTAAATGCTCCTGTTTATCCTGTTATTGGCAATCACGACCACGACCAGAATATCAAGGGAGATGATTACGCATCGGCAGCAAAATATCGCGAAGTTTTTGGACCTGAGTATTATGCGTTTAATATAGGAAAAGATTATGTTATCGTTCTCGACAATATCATTTACAACACACGCAGAGATTATAAAGAGGCTATAACCGAAAATCAATTGAAATGGCTTGAAAAATATCTTACATACATTCCAAAAGGCTCTCATTTGATTATTGCAATGCACGCTCCGATTTACAACTGGTGGTATAAAAGAGTTACAGAAGATGATGAAAAATTAACGAAAATATGCAAAGATTATAAAGTTAATATTTTGTCGGGACACAGTCATCGAAATCATAATATTGCAATTAATGCCAATTTGTTTGAGAACAATATAGCAGCATCAAACGGCTCGTTATGGGTTGGCGAACACAACGACGACGGAACGCCGCGCGGATATAAGGTTTTTGAATCGGATGGAAAAACATTTTCGTGGTATTATAAATCGGTTGGAAAAGCTCGAAATTATCAGATGGAAATATTCGGAAAAGGACAGTCAAAATATCATCCTAACAGTGTTGTTGTCGGTATTTGGGATTGGGACGAAAATTGGACGGTTGAATTTTATGAAGATGCTAAACCTGTAAAGGCAGAAAAAGTTTATGATGTTTCGCCTGCATATTTTCAAGAACTTATACAAAAGGAAAATATAGCAAACAGAGTATATGACAGCGAAATGCGTACTTATTGGTATTTTGCCTTTACTCCGAGCGAATTGGCAAAACAAATAAAAGTTGTGGCAAAAGATGCTTTTGGAAGAGTTTTTACCGATTCGTTGCAACTTAATTATTCTGTTGATATTCAGGCTCACAGAGGCGGCGCAGGAATTATGCCCGAAAACACTGTCGCAGCGATGATTAATGCCGTTAAATTGGGCGTTAATACTCTTGAATTTGATTTGAATATATCGAAAGATAAAAAAGTTGTTGTTTCTCACGACCCTTGGATGAATTATAAATTTGTAACTCGCCCCGACGGCAAAGAAATAGAAAAAGACGAAACAAAAAACTATTCGCTTTATTCGATGACCTACGACTCAATTGCACAATACGAAACAGGGCTTAAACCGCATCCCGATTTTCCTGAACAGAAAAAAATAAAAGCGCATAAACCTTTGGCTTCGGAATTGATTGATTCTGTCGAAAAATTCATCAACGAAAACAAATATTCTGAGGTTTTATATAATATCGAAATAAAATCGTCGGAAAAGCGCGATAATGTTTATTCGCCTGAATATGAAGAATTTTGCGATTTGGCGATGAAAGTTTTGCTGTCAAAAAATCTTGGCAACCGACTTGTTGTGCAAAGTTTTGACCCTCGTGCATTGAATTATTTAAACAAAAAATATCCCGACATAAAACTGTCATACAATGTAGAAGCTAAGGATAATGATTTTGATACGAATATGGCAAAACTCAATTTTGTGCCTGCGTATTACAGTCCGCATTTTTCGCTTGTTGATGAAAATCTTATTGAAAAATGTAATAAATTTGCTATGAAAATTGTAGTGTGGACAGTTGATAAACCCGAAGATATTGAAAAAATGCTAAATCTTAAAGTTGATGCAATTATAAGTAATTATCCCGATATTGTGTTGAAAAAAACACGAAAATATTAATGATGATTTTAAATAATAAATTAAAAAAATATAAATATGAAATTATTAAATAAATATTAATACTATGAAAAAAATAAGTTTATTAATCAAAAAAATGAATGTATTATTGCTTGCAATTATTTGTGTTGCAGCAACTACAATTTTTACATCATGCGATTCGGATGATGTAAAACCAACTCCATCTTTCTATATCGAAGAAGATTATTCTAATTTGATAATAGAACATACAGCCTACAATACAGCATCACCGTATCATTACTACACTGTGCGGGCAGTAGGCGATTGGCAGGTTGTTCCTCTCGAAGAATATTCGTGGGTGCAAGCCTTTCCAAATCAAGGTAAAGACGAAGGCGTATTTAGAATTATTGCCAAAGCGAATGATAATATTAATCAGCGTGTAGCATATTTCAAAATTATTGCAGCAGGAGCAGAACAACCTGTTTTGATTACCGTTACCCAAAAAGAAAACGAGCCTTACATTACCGTAACAGTGCGTAATGCACAAGGCACAAAAGAACAAAAACCGATTATTGATATTCCCGGACCTACCGAACAATCGTTTTTCTTGTTTGTTAAATCCAATATTCAATGGGATATTATGCTCGGCGATAATGCAGGCGATGGCGAAGATGGCGATTCGAGCGGCGATGTTGATTGGATTGATATTACCAGAGTTGATGGCGACAGCATAAGAGTTGATGCCGAAAGAAATATGAGCGATGCCACACGCACAGCTCTGATAACGTTTTTCTATACAGACAATCCTAATATTAAACAGGAAATAACAATTCGTCAAGAGCCGGGAAGTTATATGAAAGTTCCGACAGCATTATTTGGAATTTCAAAACTTAGCAAAGTACTGAATGTAGCGGTTGATGCAAATATTCCTTGGACAGCAGTTTCAAACGACAGCTGGATTAATTTATCATCAACAACCGAAACAGCTGCTGTGCTTAATGTTCTGGAAAATAATACAGGTTCATTGCGTATAGGCACGGTTACATTCACATCGCCGATTGACCCTGTGCGATTTAATATTACCGTAACCATTAATCAAGACGAACTTGGCGAAATGACAGGTTTTGAAGAGCCTATTGAATGGGAGTTTACAGCAGCGCACTATAATGCAAATGCTTATAATACTCAATTTGTAGATAATAATATACTCAAATCGGGTTTAGGTGCAGCAGTGGCAACAGGAACAAGTAATATAAGTTATGTAGTTGTAGGCGGCTTGGGTTTTCCCGGAAACACTAATGTAAAACGAGTAGTAGGAACAACAGGACATCCGTATGTAACAGGAGCTTGGACTGATGACTATTGGCTATTTAAAGTTCCCGTAACAAATTTACGTATAGGAACTAAGATTAATATTAAATTTATAACAAGGTCATCAGCAACAGGACATAAATATTGGATGCTCGAATGTTATGATGGAACTGAATGGAAAGTAGTAGGCGAAATGAAAACAGATAATGTTGGAGGAGCAGTAGGTACTGTTAATTATACACATGCAATGAATGCCGACGGCGCTACTAATGTACAAGTAAATTCTACTTATTTATTTACAAATTCAATTCCGGCAGGAGATGTTCAATTCCGTTTCCGTTGTATGGCAAATTGTCAAGCAGGAAGTGGAGCTCCATTGGCTAGTCCTAATGGAGGTACGCATCGTTTAGCAGGTGCTGCTGATGGCACAAGCCCTGTAATAAGTCTTGTACCTTAAATAAACAAATAATAAAAACAAAAATGTTATTACTGACGGCTTTTTTAATAAAAGTCGTCAGTAGTAGCATAAAAAATTGAGGTTAATATTATAAAATATGAGTGCAAACATATAAGAATAATAAAAAATAATTAAATTTGCAGTGAGAAACAGATTGATTAAAATATATGTAAGAAAAATATAGTCAGAATGGGAAAATAACATATAAAAAATGGCAAAATTCCGTAGGAATTATCGCTCGGTAGAAATGAATAATATCTCACGTCCGTTAGGACTGCAACCAATAAAAGCATAGGTTGCAAACCTACGGCTTGCAATACGAAAGGTGGTTTTATTTTTCTACCGAGCGATGCAAACCTACGGCTTGCACTTTGAAAAAACAATCTTTTATAGGTTATTTATTTTTTGTTGCTAAATATGATAATATTAAATAAAATAAACATAACAGTTAAACTAAAAAATATCATGAAAAAAATAATTTTATTAATTGCCGCAGTATTTATCTCGGCAAACATTTTTTGCCAAACGGCAAATCCTTCCGAATATCATTATCAAAGATGTTCGTTATTTGAAGTTTTACCGATAACTTCAACCGACATTGTTTTTCTCGGCAACAGTATCACCGACGGCTGCGAATGGCACGAGCTTTTTAACAACGCCAATATAAAAAATCGCGGAATCAGCGCCGACCGCACATATTGGATACTCGAACGCTTAGACCCAATTATAAAAGGAAAACCTCGCAAACTGTTCGTGCAAACAGGAACAAACGACCTCGGCGCAGGACATTCGCCACAATCAATAGCCGAAAATCTTACTAAATTGGTTGAACGCTTTCAGGCAGAAAGTCCCCAAACCGAATTATACATACAAAGTATTTTTCCTGTAAACGATAGTTTCGAAAAATATGCAAAACGTCAAGCCTCAAAAGACAAAGAAATTGTTGAAACAAATAAACTCTTAAAAGATATGTGCGCCGAAAAAGGCATAACATTTGTTGATGTTTATTCAAAACTTGCCGATGAAAACGGAAAACTAAACAAAGAATATACCAACGATGGACTACACCTTATGGGACAAGGCTATTTAATCTGGAAAAAAGTGCTGGATGATTTTTTTGATTAGTCGTAAAGTCGTAAGTCGTAAAGTCGTAAGTTGTAAGTTGTAAGTCGTAAAGTCGTAAGTTGTAAGTCATAAGTCGTAAGTAGAAGTTAAGAAGTTAAGAAGTTAAGAAGTTAGAGAAGTTAGGGAAGTTAGGGAAGTTAGAGAAGTTAATTGTGTATATTCATTGATATAAAAAGCCTTTGTGTTCTTTGTGAAAAACTTTGCGAACTTTGTGGTTAAAAATTCAATTACGAATTACGAATTACGAAGGCAGTTTCCTAATAAAAAAGTCCGAAGGACTTAAATACTTGAAGAATGTAGGAATTGAAGAATGTAGGAATGTAGGAATGTAGAAATGTAGAAATGTAGGAATGTAGAAACGACTGAATACTTGAATACTGAATACTTGAATACTGAATACTTGAATACTTGAATACTTGAATACGGAATACTTGAATACGGAATACTAAAATTAGAATATAATGAAAAAACTATATTTAATAATAACGTTGTTGTTGCTGTCGCACTTGCTTATTTCGCAAACGCTTGGCAGCGAATATAAATTAAAGAAAATTATTGAAGTTGATGGGCGTCAGGGAATTGCTGCCGACGAAAATTATTATTACGTTTCGTGCAGTAAAATTTTGTATAAATACGATAAAAACGGAAATCTCATGCTTAAAAACGATAATCCTTTTGTAAGCCTTGAAAAGGAAGCAAATCATATTGGCGATATTGATGTTTGGAACGATGAAATTTATGCGGGAATAGAGATTTTTGAATTTGGAGTAAGCAAAAACATTCAGATTGCGATATATGACGCTGCAACATTAAATTATAAATATTCTATTGCTTGGCAAGCCGAATCGGGACAAACCGAAGTCTGCGGGCTTGCTGTTGACCGTAGTCGAAACATGGTGTGGATGGCTGATTGGACAAAAGGGCGATATTTGTATCGTTATAATCTTGAAACTAAACAATATGAAGGCAAAATTCATCTTCGTCCCGACCCGCAATATGTTCAGGGAATTTATTGCATAAACAATAAAATTCTTATTTCGGCAGACGATGGCTATGCCGATTTTGACGAAACCGATAATATTTACATCTGCGATGTATCTGATATTAGCAATACCGCAACTTACGTTTCGTTATTCAAAGAGATGAAAGAATTTATCCGCTCTGGCGAAATCGAAGGTTTGAGCATCGACCTTGTAACTAACGATTTATTAATACTTACAAATCGCGGAACACGCATCGACAGAGGTATGCCGACAGGTTTTTACGATGGATACGACAAAGAAATTCACGAATTGTACATATTCCAAAAAATAAAATAACAAAAATTAAAATTAATCATATATGAAAAAACTTTATTTACTTTTATTGTTACTGACGGCAAATAATATTTTTGCTCAAACAATAACTCAACCAAACCAAAAAGCCGTTATAAATCCAAGCAAAGATGTACGATTTACCGTTCTTACATCAGGTATTGTGCGAATGGAATGGAACGAAAACGGCGAATTTATTGATGATGCATCATTTGTTGTTATCAATAGAAATTTGCCTGTACCGCAATTTACAAGCAATATCAGCAATGATATTCTTACTGTTGAAACCGATAAAATGGTGATAAAATATAAAATAAATTCAGGAAAATTTACCGAAGAAAATTTATCTGTTAAATCTGCTAAAAACATTTACCCTTTTGAATGGAAACCCGGCGATGTACAAAAAAATAATCTAAAAGGAACATATCGTACACTCGACGGATACAAAGGAGATACGCATCGCAACGGCGAAAAAATGCCCATCGAAGACGGACTTCTTGCAACCGATGGCTGGACGCTTATCGACGATTCAAATTCATTTTTGTTTGATGGCAGCAACGATTGGTCGTGGGTGAAAACGCGCACGGATTCTACCGCTCAGGATTGGTATTTTATGGCTTACGGACACGATTATAAAACGGCAATTACCGATTTTACTAAAATTGCAGGCAAAGTGCCTGTACCGCCTCTGTATGCTTTTGGTTATTGGTGGTCGCGATATTGGAGTTATTCCGATAAAGAAATTCGCGAACTTGTGCGAAAATTCAATATGTACAATGTCCCTCTTGATGTGATGGTAATTGATATGGATTGGCATTTGACATTCGATTGGGACAATACGCCTAAGGACGAATTTGGTCAGCGTGTTGGTTGGACAGGCTGGACTTGGAATAATAATTTGTTTCCTAATCCCGAAAAATTATTGGGCTGGATTAAAGAAAAAAATCTGAAAGTAACGCTGAATTTACATCCCGCATCGGGCATAGCAGCCTACGAAACACAATATAATGCACTTGCCGAAAAACTAAAATTTGATACATCAACAAAAAAAAATATTGCTTGGGAAGTATCAAACAAAACTTTTATGAAAAACTTTTTCGAAACGGTTTTACATCCTATGGAAAAACAAGGCGTTGATTTTTGGTGGCTCGATTGGCAACAATGGAAAAACGACAAGAAAATAGAAGGTTTAAGCAATACATGGTGGCTGAATTATACCTTTTTTACCGAAATGCAACATAATCGCAAATCACGCGCTATGCTTTATCATCGCTGGGGCGGATTAGGAAATCATCGTTATCAGATAGGCTTTTCGGGTGATGCGGCTATCGACTGGGAATCGTTAAAATTTCAGCCGTATTTTACAAACTGCGCTTCAAATGTACTGTACGGATATTGGAGTCATGATATTGGCGGACACATGTATTTGAGCGGACAAGAAAAAACATTAGACCCCGAACTTTATACACGCTGGGTGCAATATGGCGTATTTAGTCCGATTTTGAGAACTCACTCTACAAAAGATGCTTCGCTGAATAAAGAAATATGGAATTTCAAAGACGAATATTTTGAAACTCAGTTTAATGCAATAAATCTGCGTTATCAGCTTGTACCATATATTTATTCGGCTGCACGCCAATGCTACGAAACGGGAATTTCTATTTGTCGTCCAATGTATTACGACTATCCCGACGAAAGTAAGGCTTACGAATATTCAAACGAATATATGTTTG
>JAITPP010000320.1 GCA_031289385.1 Prevotellaceae bacterium
ATTGAAGGATTTAATGATAAAAAAGAATTGGAATTATTTTTAGTCAAAGAACCTCAAATAGAATATAATACGGAAATGCGTTTATGAGGCTTTGCCCTCGCTGATGCTTTGGGCGAAAGCGGCAGAACTTATTACCACCGTTTAAGCAGATTTTACGCGAGTTACAACCAAACCTAAACCGACAAGCAGTTTAACAACTGCCTGAAAGCGCACGGACACGGCGTAACAATCAAAACATTAATTGGGTTTAAAATCAAGATATAAGAAAAAATATGAGTACAGAATACAAAATAAAAAAACAGGAAAATTTACATTATGGGCGACGTAGTTTGGAAACTACGCCGAACGGAGGAGTATAATAAAATTTATAAACATTATGAGAATCTTATTAAGTTTAATATTTTTCGTTTTATATCAAAGTATTTTTGGTATAATATGTTATTCTTATTTTAAATTTATTAAAAAAGAAATTAAAGAAAATAAATTATTATTCTTTTTTTTCTATGGACCAGTAATCCGTATATGTTTATGCGCAGCACTTGCAGTAATGACAGCAGATTTAATTTTATATGGATATGTAGGGACGTAATAACAAATGGAATAATGAATTGAGGAAAGAACAAGGATTAAAAGAAAGGGGGGCATACTAATGAAAACCCCCGTTCGGCGTAGTTTCCAAACTACGTCGCACTAAAAGCAAAACTTCAGCCTTGCAAAAAACAGAAAAAATATGAGTAAAGAATATAAGATAAAAGAAGAAGAAAATTTACATTATGAACAACGTAGTTTGAAACTACGCCGAACGGAGAAAATAGAATTATTATGAAAAAAATAATATTATTATTACATTTTTTTATTAGTCTGACTGCTAATTCTCAGACGTTTAACAAATGTACCTATGAACAACTTGCAATATTTTTTAATCGGCAAGATGGTATGAATGTCGTTAAAGATGAAGATAATCTTGAAGATAATTTTATAATAATGCCATTATTGAATGATAGTATCTTTTTAGATTACAAAATACAGATATACCCAATCAGTCCGAAGCACATAGAAGATAGTTCTGTTGGTATTATATTTGTCGAAAAAGACAGTATAGATGTATATAACATCAATATGTTAGATTTTATATTAAAAAAGATAATGTCTTTTTCAAATAAATATCCGAAAATATTTGATAGTGAAATAACATTGTCTTTAATAAATGATATATTAAAAATACATTCAAATTGTGGGAGAAATAAAATTTTAATTGTTAATGAGAAAAAATGCGAGCATATAATTAGAATATATCATTAATTTAAATGATTTTGAGATGATTATTAAACAATATGTTGAATTATTTCGTATATATATATTGTAGATGGCACAAAACCTCCGTTCGGCGTAGTTTCCAAACTACGTCGCACTAAAAGCAGAAATAAAAAGAACAAAATATGAGTAAAGAATATAAGATAAAAGAAGAAGAAAATTTACATTATGAACAACGTAGTTTGGAAACTACGCCGAATGGAGAAAATAGAATTATTATGAAAAAAATAATATTGATAATATTGTTATTATTGGTTGGATTACAAAAATCTTTTTCTTGTGATATTAATGTAGATTCTTTATTCCAACAGCATTTTCTATCGTTGGATACAACGGTTGTATGTGGAGAATCTAAATTGATTTTACCGGTGGATATAAAATTTGTATATTTAGTGGGTATTCTGTCAGATATATCTTTTGAAATTCATTCATATTCAGGGCATCCGATACTAACTGTTAATAATGTTATGGATTTTAAAAAATGGTATCTAAGAAATAAACATAAAATTAATTGTGAAAAAGTGGAGAAAGCCCTTTTTCTATTGGAGGTTGGACTTACAGAAGAAGTCGAAAAAGAGATAAAAAAATTAAAAATTGACTAATAGTTTAAAAAGCATCAAAGCCAAATTTGTAGCTGAATTTTAAAATAAATAAATGAAATTATTATGAAAAAAAATAATAAGTATAAATGCAGGTAAAACCTGCACGGATAGCACGAACGAGATAGAATCTCGTCCAAACGGGGAAAGGCAATGATTATGAAAACAATAACAACAGTTTTTGCCTTGCAAAAGTTTCAAATTTAATATTCCAAAAGGCACAGAGAACACAAAGAATTTTGGTATAAAAATATTTAAAATCTTTGTATATTTGTGGAAAATTAAAAAAAGAAGTGAACAAATAATTTTCAATTCTCAATTTTCAATTCTCAATTCTCCCCCGTTTATTCCATTTTTTTAACAAATAGGGTGTTAATTTTATAAAATTTTGTTTTTTTATGCAAAAAAATTGTTGATTATAAAAAAAACATATACCTTTGCCTTTGGTTTTACATAGGTGATGATTGTTATGACATGTGATACACACTCCCTCCTATAATAAATTGTATCAATGTCATACACGTTAAGGAAGTAACTATTGTTACTTCCTTTGCTTTTTAAACAAAAAAATTATTATATTTGCACGATATTTATTAGTATTAATAATTAAAAAAATGTATTATGAAAAAATTATTTTTTGCAACTTTGATATTATTTGTTTCGATAGAAGCAAGCGCACAGTTGAAACTCGGCATAAAAGGCGGCTGGGATTTTCTAAATTTTGATATTAGCGAAAGCTTTAAAGGACAACTGAAAACAGACAAATCCGTAGCTTGGAATTTAGGCGTTGTAGCACAGGTAAAATTGTCGGGAAGTTTATATTTGCAGCCCGAAATTCTTTATTCTTCGCAGAAAAAAATAGAAGTAAACCCTTCTTCTACTATGATTATTCCAGATGTTCTTTACGACAAAAACGCTAAAATATCTTATTTTCAAGTTCCAGTAAATCTTTTATACAAATTCAATATTTTGGCTGTTGAGCCGTTTATTTCGGGAGGCGCATATTTTGGTTACGCTATCGACAGAAAAATGCCCGCGTATTATTCAAAAGAAAACATTAAAAAAACCGATTGGGGAGTAAGCATTGGCGCAGGTGTGGACTTTTTAAAATTTCAGGTGAGCGCACGATATAATTGGGGACTTCAAGATATTTCGGAAGTACAGGATATTAAATGGAAAAACAATAAATTCAACGTATCCATTGCATTTTTTATTTTATAATTATACAGCATATTGTAGTAGATGAGGATTTTTCAGTTATTTAATATATAATTTTAAGTTTTTATTTTTTTGTAATTTTTAAAATTGTTAGTAAAAAGATTATTTTAAAGCTCTCCCCCTACTTGATTTTGGAACGAGTAAAGTAGTAAAAAAACAAAATCCCGACATTTTTACTGTCGGGATTTGTTTTTATATTATAAAGGTGATTTATATACGTCACGTTATTATCCGATTGCTGTTGTTTTTCATTCTTAATTCTTAACTCTTAATTCTTAATTCAAAAATTCATTCCTCGCGGTTTGACACATATTTTCGCCATTTTTCTATTAGCATTTGCATATTTTCGGGCATTGGCACTTCAAACAGCATTTGTTGTTTTGTGCGGGGATGCTGAAATCCCAAAACCGCTGCGTGCAAAAAATGATGAGGCACAAGAGCAAAGCAATTATGTATGAATTGTTTATATTTTGTAAATGTCGTTCCGCGCAATATAATATCGCCGCCATAGCGCTCGTCGTTAAACAGCGGATGCCCGATATGCGTGAGATGAACTCTTATTTGATGCGTTCGTCCTGTTTCGAGTTTGCACTCAACCAGCGATACATAACCCAAATCTTCAATAACTTTATAATGTGTTACGGCGTGTTTTCCAATGTTTTCGTCATCAAAAACCTGAAAGCGCAATCTGTCGTGCGGGCAACGGGCTATATTTCCTGTTATTGTGGCTTCGTTGTTATCAAATCGTCCCCAAACCAAAGCATAGTATAACCGCTGAACGGTGTGATTAAAAAATTGTTGCGCCAGATGTTTTAATGTTTCCAGATTTTTAGCAACAACCATTGTTCCCGACGTGTCTTTGTCGATGCGGTGTACGAGTAATCCTGCGCGTTCGTCGTCGAGGTTTACATTTTCGTTTCCGCGCAAATAATATGCAAGAGCGTTTACGAGAGTTCCCGAATAATTTCCGTGTCCGGGATGCACAACCATTCCCGACGGTTTGTTTATCACAAGCAAATCGCCATCTTCATACAAAATATCAAGAGGGATATTTTCGGGAATTATTTCTACGCCGCGCCGTTCGTAAGGCATTACTATTGATATTTTATCAAATGGTTTTACCTTATAATTGCATTTTTTTGCGATTCCGTTTACCAAAATCCAACCTGCATCGGCGGCATTTTGTATTCGGTTGCGTGATGCGCCTTCAATTTTATCGGTTACATATCTGTCAATACGAATGGGCGATTGTCCTTTATCAACGGCAAACGAATAATGTTCGTAAAGTTCGTTTTGCTCTTCGTTTATAATCTCATTTTCGTCCAACATTTTATTTTGATACGATTATTTTCTTTGTTTCTTTTAATTTTTTGCCGTCGTAAATTCGTACAATATACGTTCCTGCTTGCAAATTCGATACGTTGATAATGTTATTATCGCTATTTTCGATTTTCACTAAATTTCCGCGCATATTGTATATTTCCACACGTTTTGCGGTAGTGTTTTCTGCCTCGTCAGCCCACGCCATGCGTATATAATCGGACGATGGATTTGGCGACAAAATAACTCCCACAACTCCCGTGCTTGATGTTTCGGGCGGGAGAACAGGATTTTCGGGAAAGCGACTTGCAGGCGAAAATATAGGACGCAACATCGGCGAGCCTTCATAAATACTTGTTTCCCACGAATTATTAGACAAAGTGTAAAAAACTTTATCCTGATGATTTCTGTTTCTATCGAAACCGAGATTTATAAAATCGTCATTTGTTTGTTGCCATCCTACATAAAAATTTGTTCGGCGTCCTACAAAAACGGGTTTGGTAAATTTATATGCCACAAATTGATTAAGGCTATCGGAATATGTTGGTTTTGTTGCATTTTGAGTATATAATATTTCTCCCGGCACGCCGTTGTCATCACTCCAAACGGTAAGTCTGAATTTATTATTTTCGTTTATATCGTTTATTGTGTGATTGAAATACAAGTAAACTCCGCGCAACGAATCGCTTGCAAAACAATAAAATTGCACAGCCACTTTTCCTGCCGCCGAGCCTACGCCGAATAATCCGTATCCGTTTTCGGCAGTGCCGTCGTCGTAAGCGTAACTGTCGTAAAAACGGTGATAATAAACCGTTGTATCGTTATATCTGAAATCCTGACGGGCGGGGTCGCTGTCGGTTGTAAGATAGGCTTTTACTTCGAAATTTGCGCTGTCGGTATCCGAATAAAAATCGTAGTCGAGAATAGAAGTATTACATACAACAGTTTCAAAGTCATAAATATTTTCCGAGCCTCCCGAAAACGACAGATATTCACCGTTTCCAAACAATGGAGTAATTTCAAAATGGCGAGCTACGTTTCTGTTTCCCCATCCGAGATTGCTGTATGTTATTCCTATTTGCATTTCTGTACCGAACAGTTGCGCCCGCGCCTCCGAATTATAATGACTCCATGGAATTTCTTCGTAAACATTTGTAAACGGCTGCATCGGAATTGTAATTGCAACGTCTTTTATAAGCGTATCAAACGCGGTGCGTCCTTTGTCGAGATGCACAAAATCGAGATTCCAATGATCGGCGTTGCTTGCACGTCCGGGTGTAAACTGATTTATTGATATGCTTGCATGATTTATAAATCGAAAATGAAAACTGTTTGTTAAATATTCCATTCTGTCAACTTTTACGTGCGCTTTGAAAAAATATTTCGGCATATCATCCATATTTTTCAATCGGCGCAAATATGTTTCAGTTCCGCCGTTTCGATAATATACTTCTGTCATTGCCGAATCGGTAAGCGAGGGAAATGCTTTCCACGCTGTTCGCCAACTGTTGCCGTCGGGCGAAAATTGAAGAATAAGCGAGTCGCGATTTTCGGGTAAATCGCCATATCCGCCGGCTTGAAAATAAAATGTAAGATATATCGAATCGTAAGGATATACAAGGTTTATCGGTTGCGACAAAAGCGTGTCGGCGGGCGAAGAATAAATATATCCTACATCATGCAATACGCCTTTGCTGTTGATAGCATCAAAGGTAGCAACGCCAATGGTGTGATTGCTGAGTTTATCAAAATTTTGACATTCGGAGTTATTAACTTGAAATATTGTATCGTGCCTTCCGTACGAATTGTTAATGTAAACGCTTGTTCCCTGCCATTTTGTTTGGTCGGGAATAAATCCTGTATTTTTAGAGAAATCGTCGATAAACGGCAATTCTCTTAATATCAAACTCTGCAACTGCATTTGAGTTGAGCGTTTTTCTGCAATTTTTTTCACAAGGTGATTTTCCTGCAATCCGATTAAAAGTTCCTGTGCATTAACATTGTTAATGTTTATCAGGCTTATGATTGTGAGTATTAATAATGTTTTAAGAATTTTCATATATTTATTTTTTAATAGTCAAAGTAATATCTACATTATCGCCAAGAGAACGGCGCGTGTTTGATACGCCGCTTGGGTATTGAGTTTTTACAACAGCATTCAGTTTATCTTCGACTGTTTTTATTGTCGAATCGTAAGTTATTTTGCCTACGTTCAGATACGATTCTATTAAAATGCTTTTTGCCTCGTTAATATCTCTGCCTATAACGTTAGGTACATAAGTATAACCGTCGGCGGGATTGTCGCCCAAGCCTACAATTAACTCAACGTCATCGCCGAAAAATATTACTGATTTTTTGTTGTCTTCGTTGGTTATAAATCGCCCTGTTTCAACGTCTTTGCTTATTTGTCCCATTACGTAGTTCATAGCCATATCGGGCTTGTAAGTTATTTTTCCTACTTTTATTCCTTTGCTTCCAAGCACCGATTTTGCCTGACGAAGTGAATATCCTACGACATTGGGAACTTCAACCTTTTTAGGTGATATACAGTTTATTGTAAGATAAATCATTCTGTTTTTCTTAACCTGCGTATTTGCTTTTGGATGTTGTTCCAAAACTGTGCCTGCCGGCGAATTTATTGTGAATATAGAGTCGCTGATTTCAATTCGCAAATTATTTTCATCTGCAAGTTGTTTGACAGCGTCAATGTTCAGTCCTTTAAAATCGGGAACTGGATTGCTATCGCCGTGTCGGGTAAAACAACTTAAAAACCATTTTGAGGCAAAAATGATTATCACAAAAATTATAATAGCATATATAATATTACGTATGTAAGTGTTTGAACACATTTTCTTTACATAATAACTGCCTGATTTTTCGGATTTGTTTTGTGTCATAACAAATTTATTGTAACAAGTTTAAACGTACAAAGATATAAAAATTTGTAAATATATTTGTCGATAATAAATAATATTGTTTTTTTAATAGTTTTTAGCGTTTGATAAGAACATAGTCGTAAGTCATAAGTCGTAAGTTGTAAGTTGTAAGTCGGGGAAGTTAATTGTGAAATTTTATTGATATAAAAAACTTGTGTTCTTTGTGAAAAACTTTGTGAACTTTGTGGTAAAAAATTAATTACAAATTGCGAGATTTATTGATATATAAAATCCTTTGCGAACGTTGCGGTAAAAAAAAAAACTGCAAAGAAAATCTCATAATAAATGTAGGTTGAACCTACAAAAATAGTACGAACAAAGCCCGAACAAAGGATTGCATTGCCTCCATCTGAAGATGGAGGCATAGAAGAATAAAAACAAGTTCCGATGATTTTTTTTGCTACATATCTTTAACTAATTATTCAAAGTATATTTTGTATTTTTATTACAAATATTATGTAAATGCAAATTAAAATTTCAAATATAAAATTTTGCTTGTTTTGGAGTTTTTTAATAAAATAGTGATTTTTTCTTGGTAATTTTTGCTTTTTGTTGTAGAATGACAGACGTTCAAACATATTATTTTTAAGAAAATGAGTTTTTTTATACATATATTGATTTTATATACAGATTGTTAATATATTTATCATTTTATTAATATATTAAAATACGCTATAAAAACAGGTTTTTAATATTTTTTTGATTATAATTTTTAATATTTTTTTTGTATAAAATTATATTCATTTATAAATTTTATTAAAACACTGCAATATTAAAGTTAAAAAGTTTTTAAAGTTTGTAAAGTTTATCAAGATTTAAAAATCAAAAATCTGCGTAAATCCGTTTAATCTGCGT
>JAITPP010000049.1 GCA_031289385.1 Prevotellaceae bacterium
AGTTTCGTTTTTGCTGAGAAAATCATCAAATAACAATCCCGAACTACGTTTGGATGTGCCGAATAAAGTAAAAAAAAAATAATGGTTAATGATTAATGATTAGTGGTTAATAGCACTAAATACTAATTTGAAAAAGCATACAGATAAAATCAATTGCTATTTTGACGAACAAAAAAGTCCCGAAAGGACGAAATTTGCATAACCCCTTGCAAGCGTAGCGTAGCAGGGGGATGAAGAACGCGGCAAGAAGAGTGCGGAGCACAAAAGTAAAATAGAATTGCAATTGCTCACCCGCACGACTTGTAGAATGAAGAATGAAGAGTTAAGAATGAAGAATTACGAGGCACGCAGATTACGCTGAAAAAACGGATTATGCAGATTTTTTTGATTAGTGTTGATTTTTAAAGCACTCATATAAAATCAATTGCTATTTTGACGAACAAAAAAGTCCTGAAGGGACGAAATTTGCATAACCTCTTGCAAGCGTAGCGCAGCTGGGAGATGAAAAACGCAACAAAAAGAGTGCGGAGCACAAAAGTAAAATAGAATTGCAAACGCTCACCCGCACGACTTGTAGAATTGAAAATTAGAAAAAATACAGTATAATTAAATTTAACAATTTATTAGAACTTATTTACATAAAATACAATAATATCATAATTAAAATCAAGAAAAAAGTATAAATTTGATATATTATTTAAATATGAAACCTGTCAAAACAAATAAAATATATATATAATTGATATTAGGTATATTAATATTGATTATCAATATAATACATGTTTATCAATATGTAACTCTATTTTATAATTATCACTTTACTAATATATTATATATTCTTAGATATCCTGATAGAATTGTTTTCATGCAAATAATAATAGGTTTAATTGGAATTTTAATAGGAATACTATTGATTATCAATAAAATAAATATTAAAAAAACTTTGATGATAGAAATTTGTATGTTATTATTTGCTTTTGGTTTTTCATCAGGTTTTTTATATTAAAACAAAAAATACCCAAATACCCCTGCAAGTATTATTATTTTTATTATTCCTACTTTAAAAAAGTAAGCGAGTATAAATGATATTACGCAAATCATAACACTTTTATAATCAGTAAAATTGTTATTATTCATAAGCATTAAGGCTGCGGCGGCAATTAGTCCGATGGCTGCGGGTGTCATCCCTTTTAGTGCGGCAGAAACGTATTTATTTTTTCTGAAATTAAGAAAGAATCGGCACACAATCAGCATGATAATTATCGAAGGCAGGCAAACGGCGAATGTTGCAACTGCAGAGCCTAAAATATTTCCACCTGTGGCTGTGTATCCAATGTAAGTTGCGCTGTTTATTGCAATAGGTCCCGGAGTTGATTGCGAAATAGCAATAATATCTGTAAATTCCTTTATACTAAGCCATTGGTGATTATCAACAACTTCATATTGAATCATCGACAGCATGGCATAACCGCCTCCAAAACCGAATAATCCGATTTTGAAAAATGTTATAAACAACTGAATTAAAAGACTTAACATTGTTTTGAAATAAAAGTATTATATATAATTGAACATATTCCTGCAATCACTATCACAATCACGGGCGAAATGCCTAACAACCAAACTGCTATCGCCGACATGACAGTAATAATAATTACATTTATTTTGAAACCTTTGTTTTTCAACATATTAACCACAGGCACAGCAATAAGAGCCACTACTGCCGGACGTATTCCGCAAAAAATACGCTCGATGGTTTCGTTATTTTCTATTGCGGTAAAAAATATTGCAACAAGCAAAATAATTGTAAACGAAGGTATTACAGTTCCCAAAACAGTGGCAAGCATACCTTTTGTTCCATGTATTTTGTATCCTACAAAAACGGCTGTATTTATTGCGATAGCACCCGGCGCAGATTGTGCAAGAGTAAGCATTTCGGTAAATTCATCATTGTTTATCCATTTTCGTTTGCTAACTACCTCTTTTTCAATCAACGGAATCATAACATATCCGCCGCCGAGCGTAAACATTCCTATTTTAAAAAATGATATAAATAATTCAAAATATTTTTTCATCAAAATCGAATTTTCTAAATAATTTCGCCGTGTTTATTTGTTTGCGTTTGTTTTGATATTCTTTTATTTATGCGTTTTACAAAATTAGGTCCGTTATAAATAAAACCTGTGTAAATTTGCACTAATCGCGCACCTGCTTCAAGCATATTTATTGCGTCATCCTCAGTCATAATTCCGCCTACGCCGATAATCGGCAAATCGCCATCGGTTTTTTTGCTTATATACGAAATGATTTCTAATGAGCGTTTTGTGAGAGGCTCGCCGCTTAAACCGCCATTGCCTGCCCGCTGCACTTCTTTTTTAGAAGTTTTAATATTTTCGCGGGATGTTGTTGTATTTGTTGCTACAACGCCATCCATGCCTATTGTGCGGATAATATCAAGTATTTCATCAATTTGTTCAAAACTTAAATCGGGAGATATTTTTATTAGCATTGGTTTGTAAATATCTCTGTATCTGCGAAATTCGGTAAGTTGAGTGAGCAGTTTTGTAAGACATTCGCCTGTTTGCAAATTTTGTAAGTCGCTGACATTCGGACAACTTATGTTTATTACAAAATAATCGACATAATTATACAGTTTAGATATTGTTTTTTCGTATTCGATTGGCGCATTTTCGTTGTGGATATCAGTATTTTTGCCGATATTTCCGCCGATAATTAAATTACGCCTGCGTTTTTTTCGCAGATTTTCAACCGCATTATCAACTCCGTTGTTATTAAATCCCATACGATTGATAATTGCTTTATCGCGTAAAAGTCTGAATAATCGTGGTTTATCATTTCCTTTTTGAGCATTTCGCGTAACCGTTCCAATTTCTACAAATCCTACGCCTAAATCGGATAATTCGTTGTAAATTTCGGCGTTTTTGTCGAAACCGGCAGCGATGCCCACAGGATTTTTGAAATTAAGTCCAATAACTTTACGTTCGAGTTTTGGCGATTTTACTACGTAAATCAACCGCAACAACACATTGAAAAAAGGAATATATTTAGTTATTTTTAATAAACTAACAGTAAGATTATGAATCCTTTCGGGATTAAACATAAACAATATAACGCGCAATAATTTATACATAATACAATTTTTATTTACAATACAAAATTAGTCAAAAAGTTTGTAATTTTATTATACTGCATTAAATGTTTGCTCAATTTTTTGATTTTATTTCGTTATTATCTGTTATTGTTAAATTTATCGGTGTGTTTTTGGCTAAAACTTTTTTTGAGATTCTATTCCGCTTGAAAGGTGAAATCTGCATAACCTCAGGAAGGCATCAGCCACAATCTGCGGGAGTAAATGCCATACGATAATTACTGCCTGAAAGGAAGAATTTTTGCACAAGTCCTGTCTTTCAGACAGTTGGTCGCATTATCATTTTTTCCACAGGCTACGCTGTCGCTTACCTGCGGTTATGAAGATGTTGCCTTTCAGGCAAAACCGACAAACAATTTATTTTGCAAAAAATAGCACCTTAAAAAAGTTTTAGCCCTTTTTTTAACAATTTTGATATTTAATAAAAAAGTATTTTCTTTGTATAAAAAATTATATGTCATATGTAATAAAATAACTGAATAATAACTAAAATATAAAATTATGGATTTTTTTAAAAGAATTATGGGAAAAGGAAATGCTGAATCTGATAAAAGAACAAATCAGGAGATTGAGCAAATTAAATCAGGAGAAATAAAAATGATTTACCCTATTTTAAAATCGGGTGATTGGATTGGAATTAATGCAGGGTGTATTAGACAAACATTATTTGGAACACAAGAGCATCCTGAACTTGTTGTTACATTTGGATATGATGCACCTACAAATTTTATATTTTTAAATAATTTAGAAGGAAAAGATATTCAAAAAGTTATTAATGAGGCTTATGATAATTTAGAAAATTACCATCAAGATTTTGAAATTTCAAAATCATTAAATAATAAAGTATTGTTGGCTTCGGGACAAGATTTTAGTAGCGAAAAAATTTTATGTAAAAGTCACATGATGAAAGCACATAAACTTTTAAAATCGAAAGAATTATTTGTTTCAATACCGAGAAGACGTTGTATGATGATAACATCCAGACAGGCAGATAAAAAATTACTGAATACCTTTTTATACCTTCATAATGATGTATGGAAAGATGATTCATACGGAAATGCGCCAATAATAAATGCGTTATTTGTTGTAATTGATGGCGTAATTGATGGGCTTGTTTCTCTGAAATAAGTAATTACATAGTAATATTATACGTTATAAATTATGACTATTTGATAACAAAAATATTAGAAATAATAACTAAAAAAAATCAGCAATGGACATTAAAGAAATATTAGAGCAAAAAACAGATAAAGAACTAACCGCAATTACAGGAGAAGATAGATTTAAATATGTTGACGAGATTGTATTTGTTGCAGAACAGATACTTATGGAAAGGAATGTTCTTACTTTCGCACCCGAAAACAAAAATGTAGTTGAGTTGCATAAACAGGAAGCAAAAAAAACGAAAAAAGAAACAAAATTAACAGGATTTGCCGTTGCGCCACTTGTAGTCGGACTGATATTTGCATCTCTTGCCTTTGTGGAAATTCCAATTAATCTTTCTTATGATGATACTTTAATTGTTATGGTACTGATTAATATTGTAGTACGTATTATTGTTTTAATATGGATTTACACCGAAATTAACAGATATAATATAAAATATCAATTTATATGGATGCTTTTAGGGCTTGTATTTGGAGGCTGGGCATTGGTTGTTTTTAGTTTTGCTTTGAGTTATCGCCCGATACCTGAAGATGACGACGATGACAATTATTATCCTGCTGATGAAGATAATTATTCCAATTATATTGAAACAGAATCGGATACAGAGTAATTTATTTCAGTATTATTCAAAAAATGCGCTATTGCGGACAATAAAATTCAAAAGTTTTGTCGGAATAGCAGATAATTATACGTTCAACTTCGCGGCGTGTACTGCTTTTAGTTTCCGTTTCGGGCAAAATATTATTTTTTTGTGATAAAATTTCGGTTCTAATGTCTGCCGTTTCTATTTTAAGGTTATCTTGTTTATAATCATTTGTTTGTTTGTCGTCAATTTCTATATTCGGCGCAAATAAACTATCATTTTTATCTGTAAAAATCGTTTGGCTGTTTATTTCGCTGTCTTTATATATGTTTCCGTAACCCGTAATAAGCCATTCGACATTGAGTTTCGGAAAGGCTTTAAGCATTTTTTGAATAAAATCTAAGCTGGGTTTATTGCGCTCAGAAATTATATGCGAAATATTTGCAGGCTGTACGCCTATAATATCTGCAAATCGTGCCGGCGATAATTTTTCGGCATTTAGAAAAGTTACAATTCTGTCTTTCATAACATCAAAATTTATGTAAAATAAGAAAATAATTAATGTTACAAATGTAAATAAAATTTATTAAACAAATGTAAAGTAAATATTATTTACAAATGTAAATAGCATTAATTATTATATGCAATTTTTGCCAATAAATACATTCAATTTATTGTAGATTTACTTCAAGTAAATTCTGTAATTATCTCATTTTAATATAAATAATTGCTAAAAATACGCTTAAAACGACTTGAAAATACTATTTATACCACAAAAACTTAAAAAGTGGTTGTAAATTTTATTTAAATCAATATATATAAAGTGCTGGTAATATGATAATAATGTATTAAAAACGGGTTATTTACAAATGTAAAGTTAAGCGTGGTTTTATTTGTTTACAATCGTAAACAAATGTTTATATTTTGTGTAAAACTTATTTTAGTAATGTTAAAAATATTGTATAACATTTGTAAATATCAATAAAAAACCGATACATTTGTGTATCGGTAAAAAAAATCACTAAAACTATAAGCCGGGTTTTGTTTTTAATTTTACAATTAAAATTCTATCATTTATCTAAGCAACCTACCCCTCGACAACGAGCGAGCAACTCTTAAATGTCGATATACATGGTTTTGCAAGCCGTTAGTGTGTACGAATATTGCCGTCGCCGACAATAACGGTGGGCTTTTACCCTCGCCTTTTCACCCTTACTCAAAGTTTTACCCGAAAATTATGAGCGGTTATTTTCTGTTACACTTTCTATACCCTCGCGAATATCTGTACTTTCTACAGAACGGCGCTCTGTCTTGCCCGGACTTTCCTCTCCAATTATAAATCAGAGCGATAGAACGTTTTAGTGATATATATATTCTTGAAAATTGTTTAAATTTTAATAGCAATATTTTATTTATTTAACCACAAAGTTCACAAAATTTTTCACAACGAACACAAAAAATTTTATATCAGTAAATTTAATAATTGTTTTTTTATCAACAAAAATCAAAATTTTAGGTTAATAATTTCTTTATTTTTTTGTATTTTTAGTGTTTTTTCTTTGTGTGCTTTGCGTTTTTTTAACATTTGAAACGTTATTTTTGCAAATATATGAATAAATTTTTTATAAAAACATCAAATAAATATTTTAACACAAATAAATTGACTTGGTATTAGTATAGCACGGCGCAAATTTGTGGTGTTCAAGCGAATGGCAGGATATTTTCATTCCTGCAATAAATGAATTTGCAGAAAATATTGCAAAGAATGTGGCGACTATTTACGCTAATGATATTATTTCGACTTTGTAAATAGCAGTTTTAAAAAACCAATAAAGCAACAAAAGATGCAAACCGAACTAATTAAACAAATAATTCCAATAAAAGTATTCATAAATAATAATATTATTTTTTTGCAAATATAAATAAAAAAATGAAAAAAAAATGAAAAAAAACGTATTGGTACGGACAAAAAAACAGCAATAAAAATATAAGAAAATCAAAGTAATAAAAAATGTTATCAAATGTAAGTGTTTAATTTTCATTTAATAACATTATTTTTGTTGTCCTATCAAGGCTCGAACTTGAAGTCTTCTGATCCAGAGTCAGACGTGTTACCAATTACACCATAGGACAATTTTCAAAAATTAAAATATCGCTTCGCCGTGCAAAATTACAATTATTTTGTGCAAAAAAAAAATTATTTTCCGGGACGACGATAATTTAATAGAGATTTTTTTTTCGGATATATTCCTTTTCGCACTGTTCTAATGTCTTCAATCACGTAGAAAATATTAGGATTGAAGTCGTTAAGTATTTTTTCAACAGTACTCCCCGATTTGCGCGAAACTACAATTTCTAAAATATCAACCGAGCCTTCCGAGCCTTCGCCTTTGATTAGAGTTGTTCCAAATCCGTTTTTGTTAAATCGCTCGGCTAAATCTTTTCCTCCTTTCGGTAAAAATATTTTCATAAAAACCATTCCTATTGCAATGCGCTCTTCTACAAGCATTCCCACAAAGTTTCCCGTTGCGTAACCGCCTGCATAAGCGGCGTAACAAATTATGTTATTTGCGCTGTTTAATAATTCGCTTATCACTACAACCCAGATAAATACTTCAAAAAATCCGAGAATTGGCGCGATATATTTTTGCCCGCGCGCTACAAAAATTACACGCAATGTGCCAAGTGTAACGTCGCAAATACGCGCTAAAAAAATCATTATCGGTAGTGCTATATACATATATTCTGTCGGCAGATTTATCATGTTTTCAACATTTTATATTATAATTATTTTTTAAATCCGCAACGAATAAGCAGTGCGTCTATTGTTGGCTCTTGTCCTCTGAATCGTTTGTAAATAATTGACGGATGTTCTGTTCCGCCTTTTTCTAAAATGTTTTGACGGAATGATGTTGCTGTTGCATTATCAAAAATTCCGTTTTTCTTAAACAATGAAAAAGCGTCGGCATCAAGCACTTCTGCCCATTTATAGCCGTAATATCCGGCAGAATATCCGCCCGAAAAAATATGTGTAAACGATGACGACATAAGGCAACTGTCGATTGCAGGCAGCAGTTGTGTTTTTTGCATCGCGCGTTTTTCTATTTGTTCGGCATCTTCGGTAATTTCGGATGTTATTGAGTGATAAGCCATATCAAGCATTCCAAAACTTAACTGACGGAGTGTTGCATAGCCTTCGTTATAATTTTTTGAAGTTATGATTTTGTCGATAAGTTGTTGTGGTATAAGTTCGTTGGTTTCGTAATGTTTTGCAAACATATCAAGAAATTGTTTTTCTACGCAGAAATTTTCCATAAATTGCGATGGCAGTTCAACAAAATCGTGTAAAACGTTTGTTCCTGTGAGCGATTCGTAAGTTCCGCGAGCCAACATTCCGTGTAATGCGTGCCCAAATTCGTGAAGAAAAGTTTCTGTTTCGTCGAAAGTCAGCAAGGCGGGTTTGGTTTCTGTTGGTTTTGTGAAATTACATGTAACTGAGATTATTGGGCGAATTTCTTTTCCGTCTGAAATTTTTTCATCTCTGTAACTTGTCATCCATGCGCCGCCGTTTTTGCTTTCGCGAGGAAAAAAGTCGAGATATAAAACGGCTAAAAATTTCCCATCCGATTCGGTTACATCGTAAGTTTTTACATCGGGATGAAAAACGGGAATTTCTTTATTTTCGGTAAATTTCAAACCGTATAATGTATCGGAAAGTTTAAATATTCCGTCAATTACGTTTTCGAGTTTGAAATATGGGCGCAATAATTCGTCGTTTACATTATATTTTTCGGCTTTCAGTTTTTCGCTGTAAAAACTCCAATCCCAAGCCATAAGTTTTTCGGTAAATCCTTTTGATTTTGCGTAATTTGCAACTTCATCAACATCTTTTTCACCTGTACGTTTTGCTGCGTCAAATAATTGATTTAAAAATTTTGTAACAGTTTCGGGATTTTCCGCCATTTTATCTTCCAGAGCATAATCGGCATACGTTTTGTATCCTAATAAGTTAGCCATTTTCATGCGTAAATTGGCTAATTGTTTTGCTATTTCGCGATTATCATTTTCGTTGCCGTTTGCTCCGCGCCGATTGTAGGCTTTCCACATTTTTTCGCGTAAAGTGCGATTTTCGGCATATTTCATAAACGGCACGTACGACGGGGCATGCAGCGTAAAGCTCCAACCTTCTTTATTTTTGCTTTTTGATGTTGCGGCGGCTTCTTCGATAACCGTTTCTGTCAATCCCGCCAAATCGGCTGTGTCGGTGATATTTAATATGTAAGCGTTAGTTTCGGCAAGTACATTTTGTTCAAATTTTAACGACAGAGTTCCAAGTTCATCGGTAATTTTACGATATTCGTCGCGCTCGTTGCCTTTGAGGTTTGCACCGTTGCGGGCGAAATCTTTATATGTTTTTTCGAGCAGCGTTTTTTGTTCGGTGTTCAAATTAATATTTTCGCGATTATCATAAACCGTTTTCACTCGTTCGAAAAGTTTTTCGTTGAGCGAAATGTCGTTTGCGAGTTCGGTTAGTTTCGGTTGTATTTGCAGGGCTATTTGCTGCATTTCGGCGTTTGTTTCCGCGCTCAGCAGATTAAAAAATACGTTGCCGATTTTTTTAAGCAATGTGCCGTTGCGTTCCAGCGTTTCTATTGTATTTTCAAACGTTGGAGTGTCGGCATTGTTGATTATTGCATCAATTTCCTGACGCGCTTGCAGTATGCCTTCGTCGAAAGCGGGCAAATAATGTTCGTTTTTAATTTTATCGAATGGAGGCGTTTGATGCGGCGTTTTCCATTCCTGTAAAAGCGGATTGTCCGCGATGCTTGAATTTTTATCGTTATTTTGTTTACACGATGTTGTTACAAATATTGCCATAGCAATTAAAATATAATTTATTTTCATATTATTAAACTGTTTTATTTATTTAAAAACAAATGCAAATGTAATCATAAATTTTAAATTAGTCGAAAGTTGTTAGTCGTAAGTTGTAAGTTTTAAGTCGAAAGTTGGTTGGTTATATTTCATGCGGCATGATTTTGCATAAAAGCGATATTTCATTTTTATTTACAGGTTTCTTTTTTGTTTTCTCGCAAAGACACAAAGTTCGCAAAGATTTTTTATAAAATATTTATAATCTTTGTGTTTTTAGTGTTTTGTGGGATATTAAATTTATTCACAAAATCAAGCCGAGCGAAGTATAATTGTTGGTTTTAAAGATATTTTTATGAAACATGGAAAACAATAAAAATGTTTTTTTGTAAATTATCACTTTAAGTTTAATTGAATTTTAACTAAGTAACAGAAAATAAATAAGCTATAAAAGATTGTTCTTCAAAAAAGCAAGCCGTAG
>JAITPP010000101.1 GCA_031289385.1 Prevotellaceae bacterium
TTAATGAAACTGCCGATAATAAAACAAAGCATACAAAAGAAAATATTAAAACAAGTGATACATTCGTTTGGCGGCAATGTGATAGTAGTTGTGGTTGGCGGCGCGGCGTTTAACACCGAAGCCGAAGCATTTTTCAAAAAAATAGGATTTCAATATACCGTAGGATACGGAATGACAGAGTGCGGACCTTTAATTGCCTACGACGATTGGACAACAACACATATTTATTCGTGCGGAAAACCAATAACTCCGATAAGTTTAAAAATCGACAATCCAAATCCTGAAACAGGAATAGGCGAAATAATTGTAAAAGGCGAAAATGTATTTTTGGGTTATTATAAAAATGACGAAGCCACAAAAGCCGTATTCGACAGCGAAGGATGGTTTCATACCGGCGATTTGGGAATTTTAGATGCCGACGGATATTTGTATATAAAAGGACGCAGCAAAAATATGATACTCGGTGCTTCGGGGCAAAATATTTATCCCGAAGAAATTGAAGACCACCTTAATAATATTCCTTACGTAAATGAGTCGATTGTAATTGACAACGACGGAAAATTAGTGGCGTTGATTTATCCCGACTACGAACTTGCATATAACGAAAATTTAACAGAACACGATTTGGAAAAAATATTGGAAGAAGAAAAAGACGAACTGAACAAACAACTTCCTGCTTACAGTCAAATATCGCGAATAAAACTTTATCCCGAAGAGTTTGAAAAAACTCCAAAGAAAAGTATTAAAAGATTTTTATACGAAAAATAATTTTTAAATTTGCACTGTCGGTTTTTGGTTAAACGTGGAATGATTTTTATTGTTTTTTTGCGAAAATTTAACATTAACATATAATTGTAAAAAATTATTTTTCGCAGATAACAAAAATATTTATATATTTGTTTCAACAAAAACGCACAAAAGCAATTTTTACTAATTGTTGTTATCAAATATTTAGTAGAATTTTTTATTAAAATAATATAATTATGAAATCAAAATTATTAAAGTCCATGTTGATTGTTACAGCATTAACAACAATATGTTTTTCGGCAAATGCTCAAAGCAATTACAACAAGGCTATCGACTTGTACAACAAAGAAGTTTACGTTGAAGCGCAACAACTGTTTTTGCAGGAACGCGCATCCACGCCTGCTACCGAGCAAACAAAATTATCGAACATCGATTATTACAATGCAATGTGCGCATTGAAACTGAAACAACCAAACGCAGAAATTACAGCACAAACGTTTATAAACAAATATCCCGACAGTAAACTGCGAAACGATTTAATGTTTTGGTTAGCAATTTATTATTACGATACAAAAAATTCACATAGCGATGCCGCAAAATATTTTAAACAGGTAAAACACAGCGAACTTACTCCCGGCGAACAGGGAGAATTTGATTTTAAATACGGGCAATCGCAACTGAAAGCGGGAAATACCGACGAAGCCTTGCAATATTTTGCCAACGCAAAAAATAATATTCACACACGATTTGCATCGCAAGCCGAATATTATTATGCCCACACTTTGTACGAACAAAAAAAATACGCAGCAGCACTCGAAAGTTTTTTAAACCTCAAAAACGATAGCGATTATGCCGCGATTGCGCCTTATTATATTTTGCAAATTTATTTCTATCAGAAAGAGTATGACAAAGTTATAGACGAAGGAGCACCGTTTTACGAAAAAGCCACAAAACAACGTCAGGGCGAAGTGGCTCGCGTTGTTGCCGAAGCATTTTTATACAAAAACGATTATGCAAAAGCCCGCGAATATTTTGATAAATACGAAAAATCATCCACCGTGAGCGGAAAAATTTCTGCCGCCGACTATTATCTGATGTCATACATTGATTTTAAACAGGAAAATTACGCCAAAGCCGAGCAAACGTTGCAACGCATAGCAATAAAAAACGACACTTTAAGCCAAAAAGTTTTATATTTGCTTGGCGGTATTTATGTCAGCACCAACAAAAAAGATAAGGCTCTGCCAATGTTTGAGCGTTCAAGCAAAATGAATTTCGACGACGATGTTGCCAACGATGCAAAATTTAATTACGCCAAATTAGCGTTGGAAATAAAAGGCGACACAAAGCCGATGAACGATTTTTTGAAAGAAAACAAATCGAAAGTAAACGACCCGCAAATAAGAAACTTTTTAATGACAACTTATATTTCGGAAAAACGTTTTGACGAGGCTATCGCATTGGTTGAAAGTCTGCCAAATCCTACCGAACAGGATTTTGCAAATCTTCAAAAAGCAACATATTATGCAGGATTGGACGAATTTAAAGCAAAAAAAGCAAATGAGGCAATTCGCCATTTCGATACATCGTTGAAATATGCAAAATACGATTCTGCGCTCGAAAATCTTGCAAAATATTGGAAAGCAGAGGCTCAATACAGTCTGAAAGATTATATGTCGGCAAAAACAGGATTAAAAAACTTTATCAATTCAAATGTTACAAAAACTACCAACGAATACAAAATGGCTCACTATACGCTCGGCTATTGCGAACTCGACGAAAACAACAGCGCCGAAGCCGTATCGTGGTTTACAAAATATCTAACCTTGTCGGGAACAGCAAAAAGCGTTTATGTTGCCGATTGTTACAACAGAATTGGCGACAGCAAATTCAAACAGCGCGATT
>JAITPP010000054.1 GCA_031289385.1 Prevotellaceae bacterium
TTGAATGTTGGCAACATAATTTACCAAACCTGTATCTACCCAAAGCAATTTCGGCGAGCGTTTCAAATCGCTTGTCATTGGCAGAGCCGTGTTTGTGGCGGGATAAGCAAGCTCCAAAAGCATTGTTTTTTCCAATGTGCGAAACGCTTCGCCCATTTCACGCGCTTTGTACGAAGAGCCTGCAAAACTGCCTAATGTAATGCGCTGCGCGGCAAACTGCCAACCTTCCTGCAAAATATATCTGATAATGTGTCGCATAAGTTCGTTGCGGGCGTATTTTTCTACATCATCTTTGTAGCCGGCAAGCAAAGTTTCATAAATATCGTTCAACGAAACCAAATCTTTATGTTTGGCATAATGCGCTACGATTTCGGGCATTCCGCCAATGAGCGTAAAAGTATTGAACAAATCCATTGTTTTCGTGTGTAATACATCGGGAACAGCGCAATTTTGCACCGCTTTTGTAAGTTCTGTTTCACCCAAAGCGTCCAAAAATTCGTTAAAACCGCAAGGGTGTACCGCCAGATATTCCACACGCCCCACAGGAAATAAAATATGCGTATCTATCAAACTTTCCAAAAGCGAGCCTGCTGCAATAACATGAATTTCAGGCGTTTCTTCGTAAAAATACCGCAGACAAGCTACTGCCGCAGGCGAATTTTGTATTTCGTCAATAAACAGCAACGTTCTATTTTGCAGTCGCGGTTTGTTGCAGTGCAGATAAATCGCCGTCAGCAAATCGGCTGTTGGTTTATCGGTATCAAACAACACTTTTGCCCGCTTGTCTTCGAGATTCAGATACAAATAAGTATCAAAATTTTCGGCAAACATTTTTACAATCGTTGTTTTGCCAACCTGCCGTGAGCCGCGTAAAATAAGCGGTTTGCGGTTTTCTTTTTCAGCCCACACCGATAGTTTTTCTAATATATTACGTTTAAACATAATGTTTTAAAATTAAATTTTACGCTGCAAAGATACAACTTTTGTTTCAAAGTAACGGTATAATTTACATAGAATTGTTTCAAAGTAACGGTACAAATTGATTGTTTTTGTTTCAAAGTAACGGTAAATTTTCCGCTTGTACTGATTTGCAATCTATATTTTTTACCGTTTTATCATTGAATATCACACGTATAGATTACAAATCAGCAGGAGCAAATAAATATCGCTTTTCAAATAAAACTTACAAACAATTTAATTTGCAAAAATAGCATCTCAAAAAATAAACTTCGTAATTCGTAATTGCTTTTCATTCTTCATTCTTAACTCTTCATTCTTCATTCTTAAAGTCGTGCGGGTGAGCGATTGCAATTCTTTTGTCTTTTGTTCTCCGCACTTTTTTTGTTTGCCTCTTTCATCCCCGCATTTCGCTGCGCTACATACGGGGTTATCCACATTTAAGTCCTTCGGACTTTTTCAATTATGAATAATTTTTAATTATGCAAGTCAGGGTTTTTTCTATTCAGCACAAATCATAATTCGTAATTGATTAGTACAAAAATTATTAAATATTAAATTGTTATGTTAAGTAACTTTATCTTATAAAGCACCCAACTACATGATTGTTTGTAATATGGCAGACAAGATACTTGTTGTTACTTTTTTGAAAAAAATATACCATGAAGTTTGTTTGTTAGAATTGTAAATGAAGTAACGTATATTAGTTTCATACTTTGTGAAATATGAGGGCGAAATATAATTAACTGTACGTGCAATATGTTATTCTATATAAGATTTCTATCATCTACATATTGTTTTGCACTGTCTTTAAATCCGAAATAATCACGCTCATACAAAATATCTACCAATCTGTTCAAATCTTCAACAACAGTTTCGAGGTATTTTATCTCAATGTTCTGCATTGGCATTATAGGGTATCTATGTGATTATGTACTCGCTTAACAAGTTCGTTGCCCGAAATGGCATTTGCCCAATCTTGTTCAAACTGAGAATTATCAAGTAATTCGCATTGCCTGTTTTTTATTGATTTCAATGCCTCTTCTATCACCAAAAATTGTTCGGATAATGGTAATTGACTTATTTCTTTTATTAATTTTGCTGTTTGCATAATAATTTTGGTTTAATTAAAATTAATCAGACACAAAAATAGTAATTTATTTTGAAAAATAGAAAGTTAATAAAAATTTTTGCGAATATTATGCGCGTTTTGCATCATTGCGGTTAATCAAAAAAAAATAAAAAAATCCATATAATTAAAAATTATATTAGTAATTTTGCGCTTGGAAAATAAAACAAAATCTTAAAAAATATCATAAATTTATGGCAGTACCCGAATTTAAATATCAAAATCCGTTTCCGTTGAAACATGATAAAACGGAATATTATTTGCTCACAAACGAGCATGTATCTACAACCGAATTTGAAGGTAAAACAGTATTGAAAATCGAATCGGCTGGATTAACCAAATTATCGCAGGCGGCTTTACGCGATTGTTCGTTTTTGCTGCGTACCGAACATCAACAAATGGTTGCAAAAATTTTATCGGACGCCGAAGCAAGCGAAAACGATAAATACGTTGCGCTCACAATGCTTCAAAATGCAGAAGTATCGTCGAAAGGCGTTTTGCCGTTTTGTCAGGATACAGGCACAGCAACGGTTATAGCCAAAAAAGGGCAGCAAGTTTGGACAGGCGGCGGCGACGAAGAGGCTCTGTCGCTTGGAATTTACAATACTTACACACAGGAAAATCTGCGTTATTCGCAAACCATTCCGCTTACAATGTATAAAGAAAAAAATTCGGGTTGTAATCTTCCCGCTCAAATTGATATTCAGTCGGTTGATGGCGATGAATATAAATTTTTGTTTATTGCAAAAGGAGGCGGCTCGTCAAACAAAACCTATCTTTATCAGGAAACGAAAGCCTTGCTGAATCCCGAAACATTAGAAAAATTTTTAATTGAAAAGATGAAAACGCTTGGCACGGCAGCCTGTCCGCCCTATCATATTGCTTTTGTGATTGGCGGAACATCGGCA
>JAITPP010000069.1 GCA_031289385.1 Prevotellaceae bacterium
AAATATCGGCAACCGAATTGCCGCCTTCCTGTCCTGCCTGCCATGCCAGCACGATAGCGTCGGGATATTGTTTCCATGAAGCGGTTTCAATAACTCCGCCGATATTTAAAATTACAACCACTTTTTTGCCTGCTGCGTGAAATACCTTGCTAACTTCCTGTATAAGTTTTTGTTCGTTATCCGACAAATTGAAATCATTTGCGAGTTTTCTGTCCATAAATTCGCCTGATGTTCTTCCTATTGTAATTAGCGCAACGTCAGTTTCTTTGGCTGTTCTGTTCAAAATATCCGTTTCGGGAATAAATTCGCCTGCACGAATTTTAGGCATAAATGCTGCAAACGGATTGCTTGAATCGGGTTTGTTTTTTTCGTTTTCGGCATCGATATATTTCATATACAAAGATTTCAATTCTTCGTTGATTTGATAACCAGCATTCACCAATCCATCGCCTAACGAAATTGTATAAGCCTCATTTACATCGCCGCTGCCTGTGCCGCCCGAAATAAAATCGTAGGACGTGATACCGAATGTTGCAACTTTTTTCGTTTTTGAAGTGAAAGGCAAAGTTGCGCTATTTTTCAGCAAAACAATACCTTCGGCTGCCGATTGGCGGGTTACTTGTGCGTGAGCCTTTAAATCGGGTTTATTTGAATATTTATAATTCTTAAAACGAGGTGATTCGAGAATTAAATTTAAAATTCTCTTTACATTTACATCAACATCCTGCACCGATAATTTTCCATCGTTCACGGCTTGCAAAATTGCATTGTATTGATCGGGTCTGCCCGGCATCATTAAATCGTTGCCAGCGTACACCTGTGTTGCTGCGTTACGTCCGCCAAACCAGTCTGTCATTACAGTTCCTTTAAATCCCCATTCGTCGCGCAAAATTGTTGTCAATAATTCGCGGCTTTCCGAAGCATATACTCCGTTAATAAAATTGTAAGAAGACATTACAGTCCAAGGGTTTGACTCCTTTACGGCGATTTCAAAACCTTTCAAATAAATTTCGCGTAAAGCGCGTTCGGTAATACGTGCATCGTTAGCCATGCGGTTTGATTCCTGATTGTTTGCAGCGAAATGTTTGATAGATGTTCCTACGCCGTTTTTTTGTATTCCGCGAGTTATCGCCGCCGCCGTTTTTCCCGACAGCAAAGGGTCTTCCGAATAATATTCAAAATTACGCCCGCAAAGCGGATTTCTATGAATATTTAATGCCGGCGCTAATAATACATCCACTCCATACTCCAAAACCTCGTTGCCCATTGCCAAACCTACATTTTCCGTAAGTTCGCTATTCCACGTTGCAGCCAGCAAAGTAGCCACAGGAAAAGCGGTGCAATAATAAGTATCGCTGCTGCCTTCGCGTTTCGGGCTGATGCGCAAACCTGCGGGTCCGTCAGCCAAAACTATTGCAGGAATACCTAAGCGCGGAATAGGAATTGTAGTTCCCGCCGCCCCCGGCACAAGCGATTGTGTTGCGCCTACAACGGCATTGTTGCCTTGTGCGCCTGCCATTCCTGTGCCAATTAAAATCTGCACTTTTTCTTCAAGCGTCATTGCTTTTAGCACTTCGTCAACCGACGATTGTCCTAATTTCACTTCTTGCGATTTTACCGAACCGTAACATACGATAAGGCAAATTGTTAAAATAATTATTTTTTTCATGTTAATTTTATTTATTTATTTATTTTTTGTTTTTCATTGAAAATTTATTGGGAATGTATCCAAACCATTACCGTATTCATAAACTAATTTCCAATTTTTGCTTTTAATACAAAAATCTTCGTTATTATTTTCTTCGAACATTTCTTGTTCCCCATCTTCGTAATACACTTCGCAAAACAAGCATGAACTAAAGTTATTTGTTATAAAATAAACGATTCTTTTATTCCATTCACCTTGAAGTATTTTTATTTTAATTACAGATATCTCCACGCTATGTATGGTTTCTATTTCATCAATTTTAATAGAAAGCCATTCTGGAAAATTATTTTCATTTATATTTGATAATGACAAAGATTCTAATTTCATAAAAAATGCGTTAGCAGCATCTTCATTACTCAACTTTTTATCATCATTTCCGCAAGCAAAACTACCAGCCATAATCAGCAATATTGCTGTAATTTGTAAAATTATTTTTTTCATAATATTTATATTTTATAACATAAATATTATTTAAAAAGCAAAGGTGCAAATTCCGATAAATATATACGCCAATTTTTCCAGATATGCCCTTCGCCCGTTTCGTAATAAATGTATTTGTAGCCTTTGTCGTCGAGCAATTTGCGGTAATCTTCGTTGGCTTTGTACAGAAAATCGGTTTTGCCTATCGCAATCCAATATAGTTTCGGTTTTTTATCGAATTGTGTTTTTAATTTTTCTTCGAGATTTTCGTAAATTGCCGATTTTGCATTTTCGTTAGGAATAATTGCTGCCGAAAATAATCCTACATAATCGAACATATCGGGATATTCTTTTGAAATATGCAGCGAATGAAATCCGCCCATCGACAAGCCGCAAATGGCGCGTCCCGATTTTTGTTTCAGTGTGCGATAGTTGCTGTCGATAAAATTTACAATATCGGGAAAACTTTTTTCCATATCGCCATCCATAGTTCTTTGCATACGCATTGAGGGTTTGTAAAGTCCAAGAGCAGATTCGCCCGGAGCAGCTTCCTGTTCTACATTTCCGTTTGTCATAACAACAATCATTGGTTTTGCTTTTCCCTGCGCCACAAGATTGTCGAGAATTTGGGCAGTGCGTCCGAGTGCAATCCATGCTTCTTCGTCGCCGCCCATGCCGTGCAATAAGTACAATACGGGATAATTTTCTTTGCTTGCCTCGTAACCTGCGGGCGTGTAAATTGTGAGTCGGCGTGTAATTTTCAAAGTGGGGCTTTCGTACCAGCGGCGGGCAACAGTTCCGTGAGGCACGCTGTTTACTTTGTACAAATCGGCACGCTCGCCGCCAATAATAAATACGCTTGTAACCGAAGCCACATCTCTAATCATATACACATTGACAGGGTCGGTTACTTTTGCGCCGTCAATAACAAATGTATAACTGTATAGTTCGGGCAGCAAAGGCTCGGGCGTAGTGTATTCCCAAACGCCTTTGTCGTTTTTTGTCAATTCTGCCGTACCGGGTAAATCAAAAACGCCATAAGGAGTTTCGGTTTTCGTAGGCGCAAGAAAATCGCCTGTAATTTCAACTTTAATCGCTTGTGGTGCGTTTAAGCGAAAAGTTACGGTGTTGTCTGCTTTTATTTCGGGCGACACAATTTCCTGTCCGCCCCACAATGCCTGCTGGGCAAATGTTGCTATGCTCATCGTTAAGAATATTGCAATAGTTGTTAATTTTTTCATCATAATATTATTTTTTTTAAAATGTATTCCGTATTTCTGTATTCCGTATTTCTGTATTCTGTATTCTGTATTCCTGTATTCCGTAGTTCCGTAGTTCTGTATTCTGTATTCCGTATTTCTGTATTCCGTAGTTAGTCGTATTAATCACATTCTCACATTAATCACATTCTCATATTAATCATTAACCATTAATCATTATTAAAGATTCTTGATATGAAGGTTAGGCAATTATAGAGTGCTGAGTGCCAATATTCCCATGTGTGTCCGCCATCGCGTACTCGAAACTGACAGGAAATTCCTGCACGGCGCATTGATTGCGTAAATTCGATATTGCGGTCGAGCAAAAAATCATCGTCGCCGCAATCTACAAACCATGCTACTGTTTTAAGTTTTTCTTTGGTATCGCTGTCGGCATTATCGACATAGGCTATGCAGTTGTTTTCTTTGACGGATTTTGTGAGTATAGCCATTTTGTCGTCGGGGCTTTGCGAAGGCGCTGCGCCTTGTTCGGGAATGTTCATCAATGCGCTCATTGCGTAAACAGCCGAAAACAGTTCGCTGTGTTTTTGCGCATAAGCCGTGCATCCGCCGCCACCCATAGAAAGTCCTGCAACGGTGCGGTGTTGCTTGTCGCCAATTACCCGATATTCTTTTTCGATATAAGGCAAAAATTCGGTAAAGAAAAATGTTTCGTAAGCCCAATCGGGCATGTCAAAATATCCGTTCCATGCGCCTTCGTAAATGTTGCCGCCTGCGTTGGGCGTTACAATAATCATTTCGCAGGCTTCGCCGCCATCCATTAATTGGTCGGCAACATCTTTTGCGTGTCCGCGCTCGTACCAGCCTTTGTTGGTATCCATCATGCCGTGAAGCAGATAAAGTATTGGATACTTTTTATTTACATCTGTTTCATAACTTTTTGGAAGATAAACATTGTATTCGCGCTCTGCTCCCAAAACTTTACTTTGAATGATTTTTGTTTCCACTTTGCTTTGTTGTCCCCAGCCGTCAAATTGCGCCGATGCTGACAAAGCAGGAAAAAATATCAATAATGATAAAATAATTTTTTTCATAATTCCGTGTTTTTTATTTTTGTATTCCGTAATTCTGTATTCTGTAATTCTGTATTTAGTCGTTAGTAATTGTTAATTGTTAATTGTTCATTCTTCATTCTTGTTTCTTCTGCCCCTAAATCCCCTAAAGGGGACTTTTTCTGCACTGCCAAACTCCACCTTTAGGGGGTTGGAGGGCAATTTTTCATTTTTCATTCTTCAAGTCGTGCGGGTAAACATTTGTAATTCTATTTTCCTTTTGTGCTCCGCACTTTTTTTGTTTCGTTTTTTTTCGTAGGGTGTTGCCCTACGCTGAATTATTTTGCCCTTTCAGGGCGCGTTATTTGTTATTGTTTTTATCTGTTGCATCTGTGTTATCTGTGTTATCTGTTTGCTCTACACATCGTAATTTGTAATTCGTAATTGATTTTTTACCGCAATGTATGCAATGGTTTTCTTTTCATTCTTCATTCTTAATTCATTTGTTTCAGTTTATATTTTCCGAATCATAGACAATCATTGCTTGTTTGTTTGTTGATGATACGGGTTTGTCGCAGGAAATATCTGTTTTAAATGGCATATAATAAGGTTTTGCATCTGTGGTGTCGCCATTAGATATTTTTTGCGCAAGATTTTTCATATCAATAATATAATTCAAATCTAATGCTCGTTTCAAATAGGGATAATGTCCGCAATAAATTTTGGTAATATTTTGTTCGTTCATTATTTTTTCCATGCGGGCGCACGATTCGTAATAAGTTTTCATTGAAATGTGCGGTATCAACTGCAACCAAACCTGTCCAGAGCCGAAAGCATCGCCAGAATAACAGGCGTTAATGCTTTTATCAAGCAACACTATTGAGCCGGGTGTGTGTCCGGGCATCAATACCACTTCTATTTGTCGGTCGCCTAAATCGAAAACATCGCCGTCTTTCAGCCATTTATATTTTCCGCTGAACGGTATTCCCATGCGAACAAGAGAATCCTGCGGGTGCATATATACTTCATCGAAGTAGCGGATATTTCCTGCATGGTCGATATGGTTGTGAGTGATTACTACATCTAATGGCTTATCGGTAATTTTACCGACAATTTCATCCAACGCCTCGCATTTTGTACCTGTGTCAATAAGCAACGAGCGTTTAGCACCTTCTATGATATACATTGTTGTCATATCGGCGGTTTCTATCACCCACACGCCGTTTTCTAACTTGCTGATTGTTAGTTCTTCGTTTTTGAAAACTTATTGTGCAAAACTCGCAGACACAAATAATATGCAGCATAGTAACGAGATAATTTTGTTTTTCATCTTTATTTTTATTTAGTCGTTTAGTAATTTGGTATTTCCGTATTCAGTATTTCCGTATTCCGTAATTCCGTATTTAGTATTTAGTCGTTAGTCATTGTTAATTTAATTATTAATTCTTGTTTCTTTTGCCCCTAAATCCCCTGAAGGGGACTTTTTCTGCACTGCCAAACTCCACCTTTAGGGGGTTGGGGGGCAATTTTTCATTCTTCATTCTTCAAGTCGATAGCGGGTGGGCGGTTGTGGTTCTATTTTCCGTTTGTGCTCCGCACTTTTTTTGTTTCGTTTTTTTTGTAGGGTGTTGCCCTACGCTGAATTATTTTGCCCTTTCAGGGCGTGTAATTTGTTATTGTTTTTATTTGTGAAAATCTGTTGCATCTGTGTTATCTGTTTGCCTCTGCACATCGTAATTCGTAAGTCGTAATTTTTAAGTCGTAATTGTTTTTCGCTCTTCATTTTTAATTATTTGAATACTTCCTGTGCGGATGTTGCCGCACAGGAAAGTATGCAAATGATTATGTATATAAAACGTTTCCAATTTTATATAAATAATAATTATGATTATATTATCGTAATTGGTCCTGTGTAGGTTGCGGCGAAGTTGCCGGCAGAGGTGCTTGCATTTATTTCTATTGTATAAACGCCGCCACTTTCGCTAACATCAACCGTGCCGCCTATTTCGACAGGCAAATCGGATGCTGTGCCGCCTGTAACCGTTCCCCATACCGAGCCCCAGTAACCTGTACCAAACATGGCAGGATAACCTGCACTGCAATCGCCTGTGGCTGCTGTTGCGTTATCAACGATGTTGTATGTGCCCGAAACAAGCGTTGCTGCTGCTGTATTAAAATCAAGCGAAATATAATTTCCATCGCCGCCGTATGTGTAGCCGCCTGTGCCGTCTGGTGTGGCTGTTACGCCGCTTGTAGCGATTTTCAAAGTAATGGTAAATCCTGTGCCGCCGAATATCGATTTATCTAATGATGTTGCCGATACAATATCAGTTAAAACGTCGCCGCCAGATGAGCCGCCGCCTGTTAAATTTTGAAAATCGAAACTGCCCGGTGTTGATAGATTTACCCAGTTTGCACCGTTAGAGGCTGCCAAAGCAGCTAAATCCAAAATGGCTAAATTACTGCCTGTGATGGTGAGTACGCCGCCATTATCAACGATGCTGACAGTGCTGCCTGTTCGTATATACATTGGCGCACCATTGTCCATATAATAGCAACCGCCAGCCATAACGCCTGCACCTCCGTACCAAGCCATATCAATATAAAAACCGTTGTTGGCATCGCTTATGTCCATTGTTGTTGTTGTTCCGTCTTTCACGGTGTAACTTCCTGTTAAGGATGTTGCATTTTCGGTGGTAATTACTTCAAACGTAGCCACTGTGGTGCTTGCGTTGTCGATTACGGAAATAACGTTGAGTTGCGAATTAGGTATTGGAGTGTTTCCCATGCCGTAAGTAGCAGGTTTTGTTACCGTAAGGCTGTAAGTGTAATTATTTTCTATTTCGCGTGTTACATCCTGATAGTCGAAACTGCCGCGTGTGGGGAATACGCCGAACGTAAATTGTGTACTTGGGTCTTGATTTCCAAGATTGCTGCCTGTAATGCCGAGAGTGCCGCCATTGTCGGTAATGGTAACCGTGCCTTCGCGGACAAACATTTTTGTTTCGTTATCCAAATAATACGTTGGGGTTTCTGTTACAGGAATACCGGGGATACCAAGCCAACTTGAAATATCCATATAAACTCCCTGCACGATGGCTCTTTCCAAAGCAGTAACCGCTTTTACCTGATATGTTCCTGCCAGCGTTGTGGTGTTTTCTTCGGTTATGACATCAAGCACCGCCAATTCTATGCCTTCGGACAATACGGTAATTGTATTTAACTGTGAGCCTGTTATAGGCGTAAACGTTGTTCCGTCGGTAGTCCAAGCGTAGGGTTTTGTTACTTTCAATTTATAAGTAAGCACAGGCGGGTCGGGGTCGAAGATGATTGCACCTGCGTAGTTTAATTTTACCATCGAGCCGTCTTCGAGCAATACTGTACCTGTTATTGTATAGTTATCGCCGCTTTTGCCCACAGATACAGTTCCGTCAATTACTTTAAGTTTTTTCACTTCTGCGCCGTTTGCAACATCAACCCAATAAGTTCCGCCGCTGCCGTAGCCTGCGATATAATTGCCTATTGCGGCGGTAGATTGTTCTCTAATTGTATATGCGCCTGCGTTGAGAAAATAGTTGAGGCGCGGGATTAAAAAGTCGATAGTTAAATAGTTTCCTGTGCCGGCGTTGGGCGCAGTGAGTCCGCTTGTTGATACAACTAATGTAATTGTGCGGTTGCTTGCGTTTTTTTGCACGTTTTGCAACAAGAGGTTGCTTAGTGCAAAATTATCGGGTACGGGATATTTTCCGTTCATTTCGTCTAAGGCATCATTTTCGCATGCCGTAAATGTGGTTATTACGGCTATTATTATTGTGCCTGCAAATAATTTCAATATATGTTTCATTGTCTTAAATTTTATTTTAGCGATAAAAAATAAACAGTTTCTACCGAGCGATAATTCCTAACGAAATTGTTTCTATCTATTATAATTTGTTTATTTTTCATCACTTAATTATTAATTGTTAATTATTAATTGTTTACCATCCTGTATTTTGTGTAATATTCGGATTTAGAGTGAGTTCCGTTTGCGGGAAAGGCAATAGCCAATGTTTGCTTGTTTTAAATCCTGCTGCATCGCCTGTGTTATGAACAGTCCATGTTACTGTACCTCCAGAGGTGAATGATGGTGTTTGTTTTCCCTGATTTACCATTTTGTCGGCAATTTTCCAGCGCAACATATCTTGATAGCGCACGCTTTCGCCACAAAGTTCGAGGCGTTTTTCGAGCATTACATCATTCATTGTTACACTTGCTTTGGATGGAAGTTGAGCGCGAGTTCTTACGCGGTTTACATATTCCGCTGCTTTTGCAGGCACACCGCCTTTGATGTGCGCCTCGGCAGCCAATAACAATACTTCGGCAAAACGCATAAAGCGGTAGTTATTGTGAGAAGACATCCAGCCTCCCGTAATCATTTCGTCTGCTACAACGCGATTTTTCCACATAAAATATCCTTCGTGCCCGTAAAGTAATTTTCCCGATAGAATTGCATCTCCCTGTGCAAGCACATCATTGTAATTTAACATTGTTGATTTGAGACGATAACCTGTTGCGCCTTCTTCGGCAACAAAAGCATCGTATAATTCTTTTTGTGGATTACAGAATCCCCATGTTGTTTTTTCAATATCAGAAGTAATTGACATTGCATCGCCTCTCCATCCTACCATTGCGGTATATACCGAAACATAATTATAAGGATTGTTTACATCGTTTACACGATTTATTTCAAATATCGATTCGCTGTTGTTCTCTGTTGTATATTGTAAAATATCGTCGTAGTCGCCCTGATACAATTCATATTTATTTGATAAAATCATTTCGTCGAGAACTTGGACAGCGGCACTCCATTTTTCCTGAAATATGTAGGCTTTTCCAAGTAATGCCTGAGCAAATTGTTTTGTTACTCTGTAAGAAGACTTATCGTTTGCATTTGATTTTTCGCGCAATGTGTTTGATGCTATTGCTTCGGTTAAATCGTTTTCAACAAATTCCCATAATAATGCAGGGTCGCCGTTTGGTTGTTTGTATTCGGATGGTTGTAATGGATGGTCAACCAGCGGGGGCGTTCCCCACATCGAAATTAAATCAATATAAGCCAATGCGCGGAAAAGTTTTGCTTCGGCGCGTGCGCGTTTTTGAATTGGCGATTCGTCTGGAACGTGCTCTATAATTATGTTTGAAAGATATATAACTTCATAGTAACGTTGAAATGTATTTTGCACATAAGGGCTTTCTTGATTGAACGTATATTCGTTTAGTTTTTCGTTATCGGGATTATCACCGCGTCCACCGCCGCCACACCAAAAATCATCTGAAAGCATATTTTTCAGAAAATAATAGTCGTAGTAAATTCCTGAAAATCGGGCATAAACAGCCGTTACGGCTTCTTCGGCTTCTGCATCTGTTTTGTAGAACGTTTCGTACGATTCAACTCCGTGTTGTTCGGTATCAAGAAGTTTTTCGCACGAAATCAGCGAAAACGATACCATTGCAATAAAACTTATTATTATATTTTTTACTGTTGTTTTCATCTCTTTTATATTATTAAAAATTAAATTATTATTCATATTAGAAAGTTATGTTTACCCCAAATACCACTTTCTTTGACGAAGGATAATTACCTTTATCAACTCCAAATCCTGCGCCTGAGCCTACTGTTTCAGGGTCAAAGCCTTTGTAAGATGTAAAAGCAATGAAATCATCGAGCGAGCAATATACGCGAACATTAGTCATTGCTATTTTGCTTATCAAAGATTTAGGAAGAGTGTAGCCAAGTTGAATTTGTTTGATTTTGAAATACGAGCCATCGCTTATTGCTGCACTGCTCACCCAATACTCCTCAATATCAGTAGCGCCCGGACGTGGACGAGAGGCGGTTGTATTTGTCGGTGTCCAGCGGTCGTCGTAATATTCTTTAAGAAGATTTGCCTGTTTGCGGTCGCCGCGTGTTAAACACATAAAAATATCGTTGCCGTAAGAGCCTACGCCAAATACGGTAATGTCAAAACCTTTCCAGCCAGCCTGTAATGTTATACCGTAAGTAAAATCGGGAATAGGGCTGCCAATCATCTCTTTATCGGAATCGTTAATAATTCCGTCTCCGTCTAAATCTTCAAAAACAGGGTCGCCTGTTGCATCATCAATATCTTTTAGTTTGTATCCGCGAAAATACCATGCTGGATAACCTTTTTCAAACACGGTTATTCCGTTGGTAGTGTGAAAATTTACACCGTTAAGACGTGTCATTGATTCTTGCAAGTAAGTTACTTTATTTTTAAGCGATGCAAAATTACCTCGTATATTGTAGAAGAAATCGCCTATTTTATCGCGCCAGCCAAGTTCTATTTCAATACCGTTATTTTCAATATTACCCGCATTAAAAGGTGAAGCCGCATTACCAGCCATTGTAGAAACAATAGCCCCTGTAACGATAAGGTCTTTTGTGGTTTTATCGAAATAATCCAAACTTAAAGTAAGACGGTCTTTGAAAAAGCGGGCATCCAAACCAATGTCTAACTGTTCCGATTTTTCCCATCCGAGTTCAAGATTTCCTAAAACTGTGGGCGCAGAGGCGGTAGTAAAAGAAAGGTCGTCTGTATAAGCATAAGAGCCTAAGGAAGCCATACTTACTCTCCACGCATAATTACCTGTAACAAGTCGTCCGTTTTGTCCCCAACTTGCACGAAGTTTGAGGAATGAAATTTTATCGCGCAGAGGTTTCATAAATTCTTCGTTAGAAATTGTCCATCCTGCCGATACAGCGGGAAAATATCCGTGACGATTTTCTTTCGGCAGTACCGAAAGGTCGGCAGCATCGTTACGAAGGGAAGCCTGCAAGAAATATTTGTTTGCATAGTCATAAGATACACGTCCGAAAATCGAGTAGTTTGCACCTTTGGTTTCTTCACCTCCCGATATGCTTTTTACAGCAGTTTGCGTGGCGTATGCAAAATACCAATAACGCGGATTATCTCTGATAAATCCGAAATCGTTTGCACCTCCCGACACGCTACCTGAAACTCCGAAATTAACATTTCGTTGTATCGAAGTTCCAAGCATGGCATTAACATTATGCTTGCCGAAACTTTTTGTATAGTTTGCAAAGTTTTCCCATTGATAATAAATTGGTACGCTTGCGCTTGCATTTGCCGAGCCGTATTCTTGATGTACTGTGGCATTTACATAAAAATCTTGATTAAATGTATAACTGCTTATTCCCGTAAGTCTGTAACTGAAACGCGAAGTAATAACCAACTCTTTTATGGGTTTAAAGTTTGCAAATACAACTCCGTTTACGTTAAATCCTTTTGTTTTTGAAATAGTTTTGTCCCGCATAATTAAAGGACTATAGTTGTCGGTTTCCAGAAATGCCGAAGTAGAATAATAATTTCCGTTTTTGTCTTGTAAATACACATATCCGTTATTCAAACCGTTTTGCATGTGTGCAGGCAATTGGTCGGGCGCATAAGTAACAGGAGTAAGCGGGTCTAACTGCAACACAGACAAAAGCAAACTGCCGTATTCAGAGCCTTCGGTAACGGCTTTGCGCTTAAAAAATTCAATTTGATTGTTTGTTCCTACTTCAAGCCAAGGTTTAATTTTATAAGATGCATTAATTGTACCTGTATAGCGTTGGTAAACATCGGTGTTGCCTACAACATATCCGTTGTTATCCAAATATGAAAGCGACAAATAATAATTGCTTGCCGAGTTTCCGCCTTGAAATGCAAGATTGTGGCGCATCATTATAGAATTTTCAAAGGCTACTTTACTCCAATCGGTATTGGTTTTAAAATCCCAATTTTGCATGATGTTATCCATAGGAATATAGTTTGCTTCTGTCATAAAATCAATGTATTGTTCCGAATTCATTACTTTGGGAATGCGTGAAATGGATTGAATTGTAGTTTGAAAATCGTAACTTATTGAAGTTTTGCCTGCTGCGCCTTTTTTGGTTGTAATTAAAACAACGCCGTTGCCAGCATTAATACCGTAAATAGCAGCAGAAGCAGCATCTTTAAGCAATTCCATAGATTCGATATCATTAGGGTCGATACCGCCAATATCAGCCGCAATACGTCCGTCAACAACAAACAAAGGCTCGCTTGAAATGTTTGAACTAAGCCCGCGAATACGCATAGTTGGTGCAGATCCCGGAGCAGCCGAGCCTTGTATAATATGTACGCCGGCGGTTTTTCCCTGCAAAGCCTGTTCGGGGCGTGTAATTGTTCTGTTAATCATGTCTTCGGATTTCACTTGCGAAATAGCGCCTGTTACAGAACTTTTTTTCTGCACCCCATATCCAATAACAACAGTTTCGTCAATTTGCAAAACATCTTCATCTAAAATAACGGTTAAACCGTCTATTGCTTCACGTTCGTGAGTTTTGTAGCCCACATACGAGAAAACAAGAATTGCGCCTTGATTTACGGAAATAGAGAATTTTCCGTAAATGTCGGTAGTTGTGGCGTTAGTAACGCCTTTTTCAATAACACTTACACCCACCAAAGGCTCATTGCTTTGGTCGGCAACCGTTCCTGTTATCCTCACTTTGTTTTGCGCAAACATAAGTGCTGCACACATAAAGAAAAGGAAAACGAACGAAATCCATCTTTTTAATTGATTTACAATCATAAAATTTTTCATTTTAATATTTACTGAGGTTATGTTAAATTTATTTAAATTTTAATAGTGCAAATTAATGGATTATTTCCGAAAGAGAGTTATTGATTTGTATAAAAGATTTGCATATTTGTAAAAAGGAATGTTCTAAATGTTCAAAAGTTTGCGTATTTGTTCAAAAGGGAAATTTTTAACAGTTTGGAGGGGGCGAGTTTTGGGGGAATGGTTTAATTTTGCGGAATTAGGGGGGATTTTTTAGAATTGAGAGTTGAGAATTGAGAATTGAAAATTGAGGAATGTAGGAATGTAGGAATTGAGAAATCAATTACGAATTAAAAATTACAAATTACGAGGTGTTAATAGTGAATGTAAAATTTGAAAGAAAGTCTTTGCGTTGTTTGCGGGGAAAAATGAAAAAATAACCACAAAGAACACAAAAAAATAATCAAATATGGGATTATGGGTTAAAATGCTGCCCCCCAGCCCCTAAATGGGGAGTTGGGCAGTGTGGAAAAAGTCCCCTTTAGGGGATTTAGGGGCGGAACAGATGAAAAATGTAGAAATGTAGAATTAAGGAATGTAGGAATTGAGAAATTAAGGAATGTAGGAATTAAGAAAAGACTAACGCCTAAATACTAACGGCTAAATACGGAATTACTGAATACTAAATACCAAATACTGATGTGGATAATTAGAATTATAATGTTTGCGGTGGCGGGGGTTTTGGCGGGATGTTCTGCTGATGGGCAACGCTATGGCGACGAGAAAGATGGCAGCCGCGTGATTGCGGGCGATATTTCAAATCAGCAAATAAGCGCGTTTGCGGAAGATGAATTGGGGCATATTTGGATAGGCACTGCACGCGGAGTAAATAAATACAGCATTTACGAGTATCATCAATATTTCAACAGCGACGACTCGTTGAGCCTGTGCGATAATCAGATACGGCATGTTTACAGAGATTCTGAAAATCGCTTGTGGTTTGCAACAGCCAACGGAATTTGCCTGTACAACAACAAAGATTGTTTTGAAAAAGTGAAAATCGAAAATTTAAGCCAAAATGCAATGCAAGTTTTGGAAAGCAGCGACGGGCAAATTTTTTTGAATATGGTTGTGCAATTATGCCGATACAATCCTGAACAAAATAAGTTTGTTGTGGTAAATTCGGATTTTGACGTTGATAAATCGTACAATAACCGCTGTTTTACCGACAAAGCAAATAATCTGTGGTCGGTAACGCCTTTTCATATTCGGCGGTTTGGCACTGAAAAGGTTGAACTGAAAGAGATATTTGATACGCCGAGTTATGCTCACTATTCGTTTATGCGCGATAACGGCGAATTGTGGATTGCATCGGGCAACAAACTTTATATTTTCGATACAAAAACAAATCAATATATTGATATTCCGAAAGTTATACAAAGCCATCCTTTGTTGTCGAAAGCAATAATAACGTATATACATCCTTATTCAAACACGACTTTGCTTATAAATACTCAGGCAGGATTGATACTGTATGATTTTGATAAAGAAAAAGTTGTGTGCGAGGCGGAAGATGATTTTCCGTTTCAAGCGCCTAAATTTCGCATTACAACAATGTTTACCGATTCGCAAAATAATTTGTGGATAGGCTCTGTTGATCAGGGTTATGAAATAAAATACAGCCACAAACAACGTTTCAACAACAGCAGTTATTTGCTGTCGAGCATAGGGCATAAATCGGTTACGTCGGTTGTTACCGATAAAAACGATAATCTTTGGATGGCAACGCCGCTTAATGGATTGTTTGTGTATAATCCTATAAATAAAACCATTAGTAATATCGATACAAAAAAATTCTTTTCGGAAGAAGAAAATTATTTTAAAAACAGGGTTTCGCGTTTGTTTGTCGATAACGATAATTTTATTTGGTTGATTGCCGAAATCGGTAAAATAATAAAATGCAAATATGAAAACGGAAATATACACGAAGTATCAACATTTTGGCTTTCCACGTCGGTTTTATGCCTGCTTCACGACAGCGATGGAACAATGTATGCGGCGGGAGTAAACGAAAATATTTATTCGCTGGCGAAAGGTGAAAAAGAATTTCGCGCTACACAACTCTATCCTCCTGTGTTTGTGTTTACTACGGAACTGTTGAAATTATCGTCGGGCGAAATACTTGCAGGCTCGTTCAACCAAAATCCCAAACTTATAAATACTCGCACTTGGGAAAGGAAAGAAATTGATATTCTGAAACATATAAAACGTTCGGTTTTTATTCCTTCGGTTGTGTACGAAGATTTGAAAGGCGATATTTGGATAGGCACGTTTGCCAACGGACTGTTTGTGTATTCGCCAAAAACAAAGCAAGTTACGCCAATGACGGGAACAGCCTGCAATGATATTGCGAGCATACTCGAAGATAAACAAAACAACGTTTGGATTGCAACATTGTACGGATTAAGCAAATACGACAGAACAAACAATAAATTTACAAATTATTATACCAACGACGGAATCGGCGGAAATCAGTTTAACGAACGCAGCGCGTGTATTATGGCTGACGAAACTCTTGTTTTCGGGGGAACGCACGGACTTACATTTTTCAACTCAACCGAGCCGCTTGACAAACGCCGTATTCCTTTACTGTTTGAAGATTTAAAAATTCACAACAAATTAATCAATCCCGCACAAAGCAATTGCATAGATAAACACCTTTCATACAATCCGATAATAAAATTGAAACACAATCAAAACAGTTTTTTAATATCGTTTACCGCACTCGATTATTCGGAATACGAACGCGCTCATTATTACTACATAATGGAAGGTTTTGATAAAATATGGATAGATGCGGGCGATAATCGTCAGGCGTATTATTCGAATTTGCCAGCCGGAAAATATACATTCAGAGTAAAAATAACTAACAACAATCAATCTATCGACGATACCGAAAACTCTATCGTTGTTATTGTTGCGCCCGCAATGTGGCATACGTGGTGGGCGTATTGCATTTATTTTTTGCTGTCGATTGCGGCAATTATCATATCGGTAAAAGTATGGCTCAAAATAAAAAAAGAAAAAGAACTTGCAATACAGGCACAACACGAAAAACAACAGGAACAACGTGTAAATAAAATGAATATGAGTTTTTTTGCCAACGTTTCGCACGAATTTCGCACTCCGCTTACAATGATTTCGGGTCCAATCACACAATTATGCGACGATGACACAATTGCAGACGAAAAGAAAAATCTGCTTTATATTATTCAGCGAAGCGTAAACCGTATGTTGAAACTTGTAAATCAACTGCTTGATTTTAATAAATTAGAAAACGACACTTTAAAATTACGTGTAAAACGCAACGATATTATTTCAATACTCACACGGCAAATAGATATTTTTCAAATAAATGCGCACAACAAAAATATTACAATGGATATGTATGGTTTTGAAGATTCGTTTATCATGTGGCTCGATGGCGATAAACTTGAAAAAGTAACGGGAAATCTTATCACAAACGCTCTGAAATTTACAAAAGATGGGGGACGAATTACAATTAATTTTGATGTTGTATCGCGCAACAGCGCAGCACAGATTTTTGCCTTAACCGATAAAGATGTAAGCAGCGAATATGTGAAAATATCGGTAACAGATACAGGCAGCGGAATTTCAATTCCCGACGATAAACTCGAAAAAATATTTGAACGCTACTATCAAATAGATAACAATGTTAAAGGCGTTTATAATTGGGGAACAGGAATAGGCTTGTATTATGCGCGTTGCCTTACCGAACTTCATCACGGATACATAAAAGCCGAAAATCGCGAAGAAGGCGGCACAATATTCACTTTTATACTTCCTGTTAGCGACAACTCTTACATAAACGAAGAACGCGAACATAACGAAGAACAAAGCGAACTGTTTCCGCTGCTCACCGACGAACAATATAATCTGCTGCAAAACGAACTCGCCGAAAAACAATATACCGTTTTAGTTGTGGACGATGATACCGAAGTTGCACATTATTTGCAAACATTGCTGTCGCCGCACTACAAAATTATCACGCGGTTTGATGCTACCACAGCGTTCAAAATAGTAAAAAACGATGCACCCGATCTTGTAATAAGCGACGTTGTGATGCCGGGTTCGAGCGGATATGAATTGTGTAAAATGATAAAAGAAGATATGCAACTTTGCCATATTCCCGTTGTTTTACTTACCGCCAAAGCCACAATCGAAAGTCAGGTTGAAGGATTGAATACAGGCGCAGATGCTTATGTAACCAAGCCTTTTGATCCGAATTATTTGCAGGCTTTGATAAAATCGCAACTTAAAAACCGTGAAAATACACGTAACATACTAAGCAAATCAACACAAACAGATAAAATAGATGAAAATATGCTTTCACCACAAGATAACAGTTTTATGACAGAACTCTATCGTTTAATGGAAAACGAACTATCCAACACCGAACTCAACATTGCGCGAATGATAGATGTATTGAAAATTTCGCGCACCAAATTTTACTATAAAGTGAAAGGCTTAACAGGCGAAAATCCTAATGTGTTTTTCAAAACGTACAAACTCAATCGCGCGGCAGAATTGTTGCGAGAAGGTAAATACAAAATATTTGAAGTCGCCGATATGACGGGTTTCAGCACATTGTCGCATTTTTCGGCAAGTTTCAAAAAACAGTTTGGCGTATCGCCGAGCGAGTATTTAATTTGAAGAGGGTATTTTTAGTCGTTGGTATTTAGTATTCTGTATTTCGTAATTCAGTATTCAGTAATCCAGTAATTCTGTATTCAGTATTCTGTATTTCGTAATTCAGTATTCTGTATTTCGTAATTTTTAATCCGTAATTCGTAATTGAAAAAAAATGCCGACTTCGGAGGCATTTTTATCCCTGCAAGGGCAAGTGATTTTCAGGTACTGAAAATGTTTTGAGGTACTCAAAACACAACTTGCCATTTGCCGACGCAAATAAAATCCGCCACAAAGCGGATTGGTTTTTAATATTTTCAATTTTTAAATAAAATCAACAATTATTTACTGCAACAATTATTTACTTCTGTATTGTTGTATTGACGTACTGACGTATTGACGTAATGTTGTATCTCAACACAGAAATATTTATACAAATCGGTAACAATGGAAATAGGTAAAGATACAAATCATTAGATAAACGGCTATACGTTGCAACGTATAGCCAAACTAATGGCTGTATGTACCTACATAGATACAAACAATTAATGATTTGACTAATCACGCAATCAATTACTTGATTATTTGGTTAATCAATTATATCTATAATCAACGAAATATACAAATACACAAATATACAGATAATTAACGGCACAAACAGCCGATTGTATAACAATAAAAACAGAATTAAAATGAACAAAGAAACATTATTTATTGCCTTTTCAACACAAAGGGGCGGCATGGGCAAAACAACGTTTACCGTTTTCTTGTTTTTTTGGTTTCATTTATTGTTAATTGCTTTTTTTATAGTACTTTTGCCTGATTTTTGACAAATATAAAGTCAGATAATCAAAAAAAATGAATAAATAATTGATTTTCAAATTTTAAACCAAAATGTAATAATATGTTGTTTTGTGATATAATTAAGGAATTGAGAGAATTTGCTGCTGCATTGGCGAGGAAAAGAAGTTTGCTGAGGAGGCGTTCAAAATCACACAACATACTGTAAATAAAAAATATAAATAATGGAAATAGTTAATATCAACGATAACAGCAATCGCCTACTGCTTGGAATAGAACGATTAATTGAACAGACAGGCAAAAATGTAGCCGTGTATCTGAACGCTACAATCAGCCGTTTGTATTGGTCTATCGGCAATTACATTGTTACCGATATGCAATACGAAACTTACTCCGAATACGGACAGCAAATTCTTGCGACACTGTCGCAAACATTGAGTTGGAGTCATTTCATTGAACTCGTATCTATAGAAGACCGCACCAAGCGACTGTTTTACCAACAAATGTGCATAGTCGAAAATTGGAGTGTCCGCACATTGCGACAAAAAGAAGATTCACTGCTTTTTGAACGCACAGCCATTGCCACCAAGCCCGAAGACGAGATTTTGCAAACATTACAAAGCGCCACCAACGCTAACATTTGCCCCGATTTGGTTTTCAAAAG
>JAITPP010000173.1 GCA_031289385.1 Prevotellaceae bacterium
ATCAAAAAATGTTCCGTATTCCGCAAATGCCTACCGATTTGTATATATCGGGCGAGGTAAAAGCATATCTGGATACCCTGCACACGCCCGAAGAGTGGGGAATAACTTTTACGGATTTCCTTGTGCATTAAGTAACAGAAAATCATTTAATAATAATTATTAAAAAAGAAAAATACAATGAATACAGAAGAAAACAACGTAGAAAAATCCCCGTTCGGACGAGATTCTATCTCGTTCGCTCTATCCCCGCAGGTTCAACCTGCGCACAATCAACACAGCGAAATACAAAAAAACAATTATCTTTGCAAAAAATCCAAACAGTGATTTTAATGTGATAATGTGATTTTAATATGTTAATGTGATAATGTGATTTTAATATGTTAATGTGATAATGTGATTTTAATGTGTTAATGTGATTTTAATATGATAATATGTTAATGTGATAATTGATAATAAGACTGAAATAAAATCATAAAATCAAAATAATCATGCTAAAATCACTGTTCGGACAATTGAAATACAAATAAAAAAACAATTATAATAAATATAAAATTTCAAATATATGTATAAATTTTTATCTCGTTTTCGTATAGTTTTTTCACTATTGTTTTTAGTGATAATCACGCTTGTATTTGTTGATATGAGCAATGGCGTTTCGTCGCTATTCAAAGAATTTATAAAATGGCAGTTTGCACCCGCTTTGCTTGGCGCAATTACAGGAAGCGTGGGAATATTTATCGTTTTAATATTATTCACATTGTTATTCGGGCGCGTTTACTGCTCGTTTCTATGTCCTGCCGGCATTTTTCAGGATGTTGTAACTTTCATTGCAAATATTTTCAAAAGCAAGAAAAAACGTCGTTACAGTTATTCAAAGCCGCATCGAATGTTGCGTTACGGAATAATGGCTGCTACCGTTGCATTTCTCATTGCGGGCAATACAACACTGCTGCTGTGGTTAGACCCGTACAGCAATTACGGGCGCATGGCAGAAAACGTATTTCGCCCTATAGTAACAAGTGCAAACAATATCGGAGCATCGTTTTTTTCAACAACATTTTATCACATAAGTTACAAAACATTTACTTTCGGAAGCATTATCGCAGGCGCATTATTTCTTATCGCTATAACCGTGATGAGCGCACTGCGGGGACGTTTGTATTGCAACACAATTTGTCCTGTAGGCTCAATATTGGGATTGATTTCCAAATATTCCGTTTTCCGCATAGCAATTAAAAAAAGTGAATGTACACACTGCAAGTTATGCGAACTTTCGTGTAAATCGCAATGTATAAACAGCAAAAACGAGCAAGTTGATACTTCGCGATGCGTGCAATGTTACAACTGTACAACTGTTTGCAAACACAATGCAATAGGCATACAGTTTGCATATTCCAAAAAAGAAAACGAAAAACAAACCGTTGATACTTCCAGACGCAAAGCATTTTTGATGTCGGCAGGAATAATAGGAGCAGCCTTGACGGCAAAAATATTTTCACCAAAATTACGAGCCGCAACAACAAATACAAAAGCAATTGCGCCTCCGGGAGCCGAAAGTATCGACAATCTTAAACAACATTGTACGGCTTGCCATGCGTGTATAGCAAAATGTCCGTCGCGAGTGTTGCGCCCTGCATTCGACGAATACGGATTCGACGGCGTTATGCTGCCTGTAATGGATTATAAAAACTCTTACTGCAATTACGATTGCACCGAATGTTCGAATGTATGTCCAAACGGTGCATTAAATCCTAAAAAGCCCGACGAAAAGAAACTTATTCAAATCGGCAAAGCCCACTTCAACAAAGACAATTGCATAGTTGTACTCGACGAAACCGACTGCGGAGCATGCGATGAACACTGTCCCACAAAAGCCGTTCACATGGTATTGTTTCATAACGGTTTGCTTATTCCCGAAGTAGATGCAAACTTATGCGTCGGTTGCGGAGGCTGCGAATATATTTGTCCGGGGCGTCCAAGCAAAGCAATTTTTGTAGTAGGAAATTCCGTTCATCAACAAGCAAAATTACCCGAACAGCAAAAACAGGAAGAAAAAACAGTTACCGATTTCGGATTTTGATTTTTTTAAACTAAAATGGATACCTACACATATTTAGCAGATGGCATAAAAGCAGCAGTTGTTGGTGATGAGAATAAAAAATTTAATTATGAAAAGTTTGTTTAATTATTGTTATTATAGAATTTCAAAATTCTATGAAAATTGGGGAGAAAAAAATGGACATATTGGCGGAAGTATAGTACTATTTGGTTGTATAGGATTTAATTGTCTATCTTTATTATCTTTTCTGTTTTCTTTATTTAATAAAAAAAATTACAGTTACGCTAATAGGTGCAATTTTGGCACTTTTTATAATTATTAGTGTTTTTTATATAAGTAAAAACAGATACAATATATTGTGCAAACGTTATAAATACGAGCAACATAGTAAATTAAAGGGCTGGTTAGTATTTTTGTATTTTATTGGTTCAATAGTTTTTTATTTTGTTTCAATCAATGTATTTGACGTTTAGCCCCGCTCGCGCCGATTTGTAATCCACGCATAAAACAGCAAGGCGCAATTAAGAATGAAGAATGAAGAATTAAAAATGAAGAATGAAGAATTACGGAATACTCTCTTTCTTTGTGTTCTTTGTGAAAAACTTTGTGAACTTTGTGGTTAGTTCTTGTTTTTTCTTTATATCTAAATACGGAATTACGGAATACGGAATTACAGAATACAGAATTACGGAATACTATCTTTCTTCGGTTCTTTGTGAAAAACTTTCACTACTGTCCGCTAAAAAATAAGTAAGCGGGCATTTTGTATTTACCCGCTTAATGGTTATTTTTGTATTCAGAACAAAACAAAAAATACCATGCGCAAAAATACAAATTTTATCGGAC
>JAITPP010000180.1 GCA_031289385.1 Prevotellaceae bacterium
GCATCGGGAGCAAAAGCAAGCACCTGCAAAGCCGGCTCTACACTTTGCTGCGAAAAAACAAGCGCAGGCAAAGCCAACAAAAATATTGTTGCGATATGTTTTATTTTTAGAATCATCAATCTTTAAGAATAAAGAATAAAAACTGCGAAAGGTAATAATTTTTGTGCAATTATTGTACTTAATTTGGAATTTTAACTTTTTATTTTGGAAAGGTAAAAAATAACAACCTCATTCCTTTCTAATCAAATGCCCCAACTCAGGGTTATTAGCAATTCGAGTCAGTTCTTCTGCAACAATCTGTTTCACGTCCTGTTTTATTTGGTTGTAGTTGTGTTCAATTTCCTGCTGCATGGTGTCGTTGCCTTGCTCGTCGCGGAAATCTAAAATGTCGGGGATTTGTTTGTAGGCTTTTGTTTGGCGTATTACGGCGGCATTATCAACAACTATTTCGGCGTGAAAAATCTTTTGCTCTATTCGCTCGTCAAAATTGTCGGACACTGCGCCTACAAACATTCCTTGCGTGAGATTTGAAATTTTGCTTGCAGGAATCAGGCTGTCCAACTGCGTGGAAACGGAGGTTGATTTATCGTTGCGATTGATAGTCATAGATTGGCGTTTTTGCAACACTTTTCCGAAACGTTCCGAAAGTGTTTTTGCCGATTCGCCAACCACCTGTCCGCTAAAAATATTACCCACAGTGTTTTGCACAACTTTACTTTCCTTATCGCCGTAATCGCGATTTAACTGCGAAAAATCCTGAAATCCCAGACAAACAGCTACTTTGTTGCTTCGTGCGGTGGCAATCAGATTATCCAATCCGCGAAAATAAATTGTAGGCAATTCGTCGATAATTACCGAAGATTTTAACTGTCCTTTCTTGTTGATTAACTTTACAATACGGCTGTTATACAAACCCAAAGCCGCCGAATAAATATTTTGTCTGTCGGGATTGTTACCAACGCATAAAATCTTCGGCTCGTCGGGATTGTTAATGTCCAGCGTAAAATCGTCGCCCGTCATCACCCAATAAAGTTGCGGGGAAATCATTCGCGACAGCGGAATTTTTGCGCTCGCAATCTGCCCCTGCAATTGGTCTTGGGCTTGTGATTCCCACGCATCCATGAATGGAGAAAGATAATTTTCGAGTTCGGAATATGATGTTAAAATCGGAAAAATATCGGTATATTTTCTGTTCAAAAACTCAATGGCATGAGGGAAAGTGCAATATTTGCCGTTTTTATAAATCTTTAAATACCAAATAATTGCAGCAAGTAAAATAATAGGACTTTCAACAAAAAAGTCGCCCTGTTTCTGTATCCACGTTCGGTTCAGGTTTAGCATTATTGTATATGCGCTTTCGTAAGCGTCTGATATATCAGTCATAAAGGCAGGATTTACAGGATTGCAGCGGTGCGATTTTCGAGGATTATCAAAATTAATCACATAAAATTTAGGTTTTACTTTGTATTTATCCAAATTGTTAAGCAGTGTATTATAGGCGATTACAGACAAATCATCGAATTTATAATCGTAAATATACATTGAAAAGCCTTTTGAAATTTGCTGTTTAATGTAATTATTCACAACAGCATACGATTTTCCCGAGCCGGGCGTACCCAGCACAATCGTTGCGCGAAAAGGGTTTACAACGTTTATCCAGCCTTTGTTCCACTTCTTTTTGTAATAAAAACGTGTGGGCAAATTAACGGAATATTCGTTTTCCAACAATCGCGTTTCTTGCATAAACGATTCATTTTCAATATTAAAAACATCGTCCATAAGATTGTTTTTTAGCAGTCGGCTCATCCAAAGTCCTGCAATCAGCAAAAAAATGTACCCAAACGTCAAAGTGAAAACATAAAAAAACGCATTAACAGCAAGTGGCAAAGGCAAATACAACAGTCGCCAATTAAAGAAAAACAAGATAAATCCGAAAAACAAAAATGTATTGATTTTCGTCCATTTGATTTTTTCCTCTTTCACGCCTTTTGTTCCCAAACATGACAACGCAAGAAACACAACAGCAAACAGTTTAGTCCATAAAACGGATGAAAACAATCCCGTTGTATTTTGAAAATTCAGCAGTATTTTATCTACCACTTCAATATTAATATTTAAGTCTATAAACACCTGATAACAAAACCAATAAATGTTTATCACACAAAATAAAATACTAATCGCCCGCATAAACTCCATTGTTTTTGCCAAGCCTCTTAAATCGTCTTCTTGTTGCATTGCGCTAATTTCTAATTGTTTATAATCTTTTTCGTTTTTTCTTTTTTCTTTTCATTTTTTTGATAAAATCGTCATTATCGGGATTTTTGCCTGAATTTTCCGTAAGTAAAAAATCGAAAAATCCTGCTATTCCCGAACTTTCTTCTTTTTCGTGCGAAGGATTTTCAAATGTTTCAAAAGGCAAGCCTGTATTGTGTTTGGGCTGTGTTTTTTCATTTATTTTTTCTGCGCCGTTAAACAAATTATTAAAAACATTTGCAGAAAAATCTTTACCCAAACGCGAGCCGTTGAACACCGTTTTTTGCTCGTTGTCGATAAAAGTTACACCGTAAATTCTACCTTCATCATTAATTCGAAAAACTACGCTGATGCCTTGTTTTTTCAATGTTTTTTCAAAATCATTTCTGTTTTTGCACGAGTGCATTGTTGCAGAAATAATCTTTTTACAACGCTCTTTAAAACCTTTATTTTTAATGATTTCCACAGATTTTTCAATTTGTTTTTCCAAAGCCTCAATGCCCGCAACCTTTCCAAACAACGAGGATTTGAACGGATTGCCAACTTTTTCGCCTTTCTCGTTCAGCGCAAAATAAATCAAACCTGCATACGATTTATTATTAATTTCGCCGCGCACTTCCTCCGCGCTTATGTTGTACAACGCAAGCAGAGCCTTGTATTCCTTCAAACTTTGGAAATGATAATTTTTGGCGACATCGCAAATCACGTTTGCAATCTGATGTTTCACGTTTCCATTTTCATAACAAACAGGTTTTAAGGGCAATTCCTCCTGTCGCTTTTTTTGGTTGGCAGGAATTAGCCCATACTTTTTTTCCAACTCTCGACAAACGTTCATCGAGCGGCGATGTTCAAAACCGTCGTCAATTTTTTTGCCGTTTTCATCTACTTTAACCGACACAATATGAATGTGTTTACGTTCAATATCTTCATGTTTGTAAACAATAAACGGCTGGTTTCCGTAACCCATTTTTTGCATATATTTCTGCGCAATTTCCGATAATTGTTCATCGCTCAAAGCGTCTTTCGGGTCGGGATTTATCGACAGGTGCAAAACTGTTTTTTCGGTTTTATTATTTGCCAAAATATACGGCTCAAACGAACGCAGACAAGTGTTTATATCGCAAATTCCGTCAGCCGATTCAATCATTCGATTTGTGAAAATCACCTTTGCCTGCGCATCATTTACCTTGATTTGATTATACGAAAGTGCGCCGTAAAGATTATTGCTTGCGCTAATTTTTGCAACCATTTTTTTTCAATTACGAATTATGAATTACGAATTACGACAAATATTTATGTTCAAATTCGGCAGTTAAATCAATAATTTTTTGATTTAGAGCGACTAATTCCAGCGTTGCTTTTTCCAATTTATAAAGAAAAGCGAGGGCTTTTTTCTCTGTAAAAGTCGCCTTAATCGCTTTCGTAATTTGATTATAATTGTTGCCTATTGTGCGAAATTGAAAATAAAAATGTGTCAGCCGCAT
>JAITPP010000277.1 GCA_031289385.1 Prevotellaceae bacterium
CTCCCGCAATAACTTGAAAGAATTAAGAATGAAGAGTTAAGAATGAAGAATGAAGAATGAAGAATGAAAAAACAATTGAATAGTTAGTTGTTGTGGATATTGCGAAGCAATTCAAAAAGGAAACGAGACTATACTATATGCGAATTGTTTCTACTTAGAAAAATAAATAACGAACAATAAACGACGACAGCGAATAAGTATATTAAATTATCGTTAACTATAAAAATTATTTTGCCTTTTTCAAAAAGTGGTAGAAAAGAGCAAAATTTATGTTCCACGTGGAACATTTTAAAATAATTGATAGATATATTGCTAATTTTGATATGAATGTAAGAAAAAATGATAAAATAAAGCAAAAACTTTCTGTTTTGCCTAATTCTCCGGGTGTGTATCAGTTTTTTAACTCGGCAGATAAAATTATTTATATAGGTAAAGCAAAGGATTTGAAGCGCAGAGTTTCATCTTATTTTTTGTCGCGGGCAAACGAAAGTTTAAAATTGCACGCAATGGTTGCTAAAATTGCCGATATAAAGCATATTGTTGTAGCAACCGAGTCGGATGCCTTCTTTTTGGAAAATATTTTGATAAAAAAATATCAGCCTCGATATAATATTTTGCTGAAAGATGATAAAACTTATCCTTGGATTTGTATTAAAAACGAAAGTTTTCCTCGTGTGCTTGTCGTTCGCCGAACTCCGAAAGACGGCTCTAAATATTTTGGACCTTATTCGTCGGCAGGAACTATTCGGTTTTTTCTTGATTTGATAAAACGATTGTATTTTTTGCGAACTTGTAAACTTTTTCTCTCGCAATCGGCTATTGATAGAGGAAAATATAAGCCTTGTCTTGAATATCATATCGGAAACTGTAAAGCGCCTTGCATTGGAAAACAAACTGAACCCGAATATAATTTGCAAATAGAGCAGGTAGCGTCAATATTAAAAGGCGATATTCAGGAAGTAATGCAATATGTGAAAACCGAAATGAAACGAGCAGCATCCGAATACCGATTTGAAGATGCTCAATTATTGAAAGAGAAATTTCATAAATTGGCAACCTATCAGTCAAAATCAATAATAGTTAGTTCGGTTATTCAAACGGTAGATGTTATCACAGTTTTGATTGATGAAAATATGGCTTTGGCTAATTTTATGCGAATTGTAAAAGGCGCAATTATTCAGTCGCAAACATTAGAACTGACTCTTGGCGTTGAAGATACAAAAGAATCGATATTGAGTTATGTTATTGTCGAAATGCTGAACAGGTTAGGGGAGTTGTCGTCTGAAATTATTGTTCCGTTTTTGCCAGAGCAAGAAATTCCGAATCATACCTTTACCATTCCTCAACGTGGCGATAAATTGAAATTAATGGATTTATCGTTGCGGAATCTAAAAACATATCAGTTTGAACAATTAAAGCAAATGAAAATTGTTGATCCTGAAAAATACAGTAATCGCATACTTTTGAAATTACAAAACGAGTTGAAAATGGATGTTCTGCCTCGTCATATCGAGTGTTTTGATAATTCGAATATTCAAGGCACAAATGCGGTTGCCTCTTGCGTTGTGTTTAAAAACGGGCGTCCAAGTAAAAAAGATTATCGAAAGTATAATATAAAAACAGTTGTCGGGGCAGACGATTATGCATCGATGCGCGAAGTTGTTCGGCGCAGATATTCAAGGTTAATTGAAGAACAGGCGGAACTTCCCGATTTAATAATCACAGATGGCGGGCAGGGGCAAATGGAAACTGTAAGAAAAGTTGTTGAAGATGAATTGAATTTAAAAATTCCGATAGCAGGTTTGGCAAAAGACAAAAAGCATCGTACAAACGAACTTCTATTTGGATTTCCGCCACAGGTGATAGGAATAAAGCCAACCGAACCTCATTTTAAGTTATTGGCAACAATACAGGATGAAGTACATCGTTTTGCAATAGAATTTCACAGAAACAAGCGAAGCAAAGCGATGATTAATTCGCAATTATCTGAAATTAAAGGTATTGGTGAAAAAACGCAACAAAAATTATTATTAAAATTTAAAACAATTACAAAAATAAAACAAGCAACAATTAGCGAACTAAGCGAAATTATAGGCGAAAAACTTGCTAAAACTGTGTTGGATTATTTTGCATCGGGAAAATCAGAAAAATGATTTTGACAAATATTTAAAAAATCCAAATAAAATTATTATTTTTGCTAAAAATAAAAAATATAGAAATAAAATGAAAACAAAATTCAAACAAATTTTACCCTATGTAACTGCTATTGTTATATTTTTTGCAGTTTCTGTCGGCTATTTCACTCCTGCAATTTTTGAGGGAAAGGCATTGTATCAAACAGATATACGAAAAGGAGCGGGGATGGGACGCGACCTTAGCGAACATGCTAAAGAAAACAATAATGAAAAAAGCCTTTGGACAAGCAGAATGTTTTCTGGTATGCCTACTTACCAGATTTCTACGGCTCATAAATCATCGCTTATCTTGAGAGATGTAAGAGATGCTTTTGAAGGATGGTTGCCTGCTCCTGCCAACTATTTGTTTGCCTATATGTTAGGCTTTTTCATTTTACTTTTGGCATTGCGAGTCAATCCTTGGGTAGCAATTATCGGAGCTATTGCTTATGGATTTTCATCATATTTTTTGATTATTATTGAAGCAGGACATATATGGAAAGTATCTGTTTTAGAGTTAATTCCGCCTACTATTGCCGGAATTATTTGGGCTTATCGCGGAAAATTTTTGCTTGGTGGAGCTGTTGCAGCTCTGTTTTTTATGTTGCAGTTGTTTTCAAATCACATTCAAATGACATATTATTCATTGATGTTTGTTGGAATTTTTGTCGTTTGCCGATTTATTTACGATATAAGAAAAAAACAACTTTCGAAATTTTTTAAAGCAAGTGCGGTTTTAATTGTCGCAGGCATGATTAGTGTTGGCGCAAATTCTACAAATATTTTATTGTCAGCAAAATACGCAGAGCAAACAATTCGTGGAAAATCTGAATTAACCGACAATGCAGGCAATAAAACAAGCGGACTCGACCGCGATTACGTTACTCAATGGAGTTATGGCATTGGCGAAACATTTACTTTGCTCATTCCCAACACCAAAGGCGGAGCTACCGAACCAATTGGATATTCGATGCGAAACGGACAATGGCAACGCGATAATAATAAAAATAAATCGGCATTAAATCAGACAAATACACCGCAAATACGAGAATATGCAGCACAACAAACCAGCTATTGGGGCAGCCAGCCGTTTACATCCGGACCTGTATATGTCGGTGCTTTTATTTTGTTTTTATTTGTTTTCGGAATATTTATTGTTAAAGGCTATATAAAATGGGCTTTGCTTGCGGGAACAATTTTTTCTGTTTTGCTTGCGTGGGGACATAATTTTATGGGACTTACCGATTTGTTCCTCGATTATTTCCCGATGTACAATAAATTTCGAGCCGTTTCATCTATTTTGGTTGTTGCCGAATTAACAATTCCCATACTTGCTATATTGTCATTAGCTCAAATTATTGAAAACAAAAGACTTATTGTCGAAAAAAAGAAACAATTTTTTATTAGTTTAGGACTTACAGGAGGCTTTGCTTTGTTGTTCATTCTTTTACCTCGACTGTTTTTTAACTTTTCTTCTTCTTCTGATTTTGATGCATTAAAATCACAGAATCTATCTCAACCAATGATGATTAGTATTGTGGACGATTTGGAAAATGTTCGCATATCTATATTTCGCAGCGATGCGTGGCGTAGTGTTATCATTATTTTAATAGGCGTAGGATTATTGTGGCTATACAGTTCTAAAAAAATAAAAAAATCGTTGTTAATTACTGCTATCGCTGCTCTTACTTTATTTGATTTGGCAAATGTTGATAAAAGATATTTGAATAATGGTAATTTTCTGCCCAAATCAGCCACTAAAACGGCGTGGGAGATGACTGCTGCCGACAAAGAAATATTAACCGATTCAGACCCGAATTATCGCGTATTTAGCCTTGCCGTATCGCCGTTTAATGATGCCAGCGTTTCATATTATCATAAATCAGTTGGCGGATATCATGCAGCTAAATTGCGCCGCTATCAGGAATTAATTGACAAATACCTTAATTCTGTGAATATAAATATATTGAGTATGTTAAATATGAAATATATTATTACTCCAAACCGAAATAGCGGGCAATTAACAGTTGAGCAAAATCCCGATGCAAAGGGTGCTTGGGCTGTTGACAGCATTTGCATTGTAAATAATGCAGATGAAGAAATGGCGGCATTAGGTAAAGTTGATTTAAAAAATACGGCTGTTGTTGATAAACGTTTCGAAAATCAGTTGAAAGACTTTGTCCCTCAAACAGATGACACCGTGAGCATTGAATTGGCAGATTATAAAATTAACGATTTAAAATATAAAATAAATTCAAATAGCGAGCAAGTAATAGTTTTTTCAGAAATTTATTATAATGACGGACTTACATTTTGGGAAGCATTTATCGACGGGCAACCTGTGCCGCATTTCAGAGCAAATTATGTATTGCGGGCAGTGCGAGTTCCTGCGGGAGAACATTTGGTGGAATTTGTGTTTAAACCAAAAATATACAATAAGTTAGAGGCTATTTCTTTGATTTGTATGTGGATAATAATAGCAAGTATATTATTTGTTTTTTGTATGATTTTAAAAGATATTAAAGTAATTAAATTTCTGAAAGACAATAGATTTAAAAAATAATCATAAAAACTATTTTATTGCGGTTTTTAAATATGCAACAGATAAAAATTCTAAATTATATTGGGAAATATTTTTCTTAATAATTGTTTAATTTTATAATGTAACATAGCAAAAAAACGCGAATTAGTACATAGTTTTGTGTCAATTTTATAGAGTAAAGAATTTTGTGTTTTTAGCCACGATTTATTGCACAAATGCAAGGCATAAGAATTAAGTGTTGCTCCTGAAAATGCTGATGCAAAAACCTTTTGAGGATAAATCACAATGCCGTCTTCCAATTTTTGCATTTTGTTGTAATGTTCATCATATTTAAATCCATAATTGATGTGGGCATAATGGGCGAATATATCAGGGCTTGTGTCAACATTTACACTGCCATCTTCGCGCAGGCTGAATGTTGTTTTATGATAATGTTCCATACACATTTTTATCCAATTATGGTTTTTTTCTGCTCCAATAACAGCTGCTTGTATAGCATTGTAAGAAGAGCCGTATTTTTCACTGTTTGTCCATGCTTTTACTCCAACGTGATGTTCTATGCTGCTGAATGCCGCATTGTGCAGAAATTTGTCAAATCTTCTAAATACTTTTACATCAGAATCAAGATAAATACCGCCTTCTGTATAAAGTGCATATACTCGTATATAATCAGCTGCAAAAGCCCATTTGCGAGCGGCACAAGCATCTTCAACAAACTTTACGCTGTGAATATCAAAACGTTGTTTGTCCCAAAGGATTATTTCGTAATCGGGCATGATTCGTTGCCATGAATTTACACATTTTTGTAAATTTTTAGGTAGAGGCTCTCCGCTCAACCAGCACCAATGTATTTTTTTGGGTATTGCCATTTTTTTATTTTTTATTTAGTCATGTTTTTTAATGCAAATTTCCATGCACTTACTCTTTTTTTGTTTTTCAAAATAGAAAATAGCACTATCCGAGAAATGATGATTATCAGAATAATACCAATAGAAATTTTTTGATATAGCCACTTGTGTGTTTTTTTGTAGTATATCTTACTACTTCTAAAAATCATTCCTATTCTGCGACCATTGTCAGAAAATGATTTTTTTTCTAAATGAATAATTTGTGCTTGTGGAATGTTGTAAACTTTATATCCCGCTTTTTTCACTCGATAAGTTAATTCTGATTCTTCATAATACATAAAAAAATCAGAGTCAAAACCATTTAAAATGTTAAAAATATCACTTCTAATCATTAAATCAGCTCCTGTTATGTAACCTACTTCTTTTGGATTATTAGTATGATTGAAATAATTGGTATTAGGGATTAATAAAAGTCTTTTAAGTTCTTGTATAATTCCGGGTAATGCTGAATATGAATGTATCGGTTGGTTGTTTTCGTCAAATAAATTACCTCCGCAAATTCCCACTTTTGGATTTTTATCTATAAAATCAAAAAGTATTTTTGTTGCATTGTTTTTCAAAATAGTGTCGGAATTGAGCATGAATAAATATTTACCGCTTGCCGATTTTGCTCCTAAGTTATTTGCTTGTCCAAATCCTATGTTTTCGCAACTTTCAATCAATGTGATATTTGAAAACTCTTTTTTTATCATTTGCTGAGAGCCATCTACTGATGCGTTATCAACTACGATA
>JAITPP010000305.1 GCA_031289385.1 Prevotellaceae bacterium
CACAACAACCGCTTGGAGGTAAAGCCCAGTTTGGCGGACAGCGTTTTGGTGAAATGGAAGTTTGGGCGCTCGAAGCATTTGGTGCATCAAATATCCTGCAAGAAATATTGACAATTAAATCGGATGACGTTGTCGGCAGAGCAAAAGCCTACGAAGCAATTGTTCGCGGCGATCCAATGCCTGTACCCGGAATACCCGAATCGTTGAATGTATTATTGCACGAGTTAAAAGGTTTGGCTTTGAGTATTAAACTTGAATAGTAAAAATGTTTTGCACAATACATGGTTTTTTAACTGTGTATTGTTTCGAAACTTATTTTTATACAATAGAAATTCTTAATAATTAATATTAATATAGAATACAATGGCTTTAAAAAGAGAAAATAAAGTTAAAAACAACTTTAATAAAATTACAATTGGTTTGGCATCGCCCGAAGAAATATTAGAACATTCGAGCGGTGAAGTTTTTAAGCCTGAAACAATAAATTACCGAACATATAAACCCGAACGTGATGGATTGTTTTGCGAGCGTATATTCGGACCGGTAAAAGACTACGAATGTCATTGCGGAAAATATAAACGCATACGCTACAAAGGCATAGTTTGCGACCGCTGCGGAGTTGAAGTTACCGAAAAAAAAGTACGCCGCGAAAGAGTTGGGCATATATCGTTGATAGTACCGGTTGCACATATTTGGTATTTTCGCTCAAATCCTAATAAAATAGGATATTTGCTTGGCGTTCCCGCAAAAAAATTAGAAGCAATTATTTATTACGAAAAATACATAATTGTGAATCCGGGAATAAAACAAGCCGATGGCATTAACAAATACGACTTGCTTACAGGCGATGAATACGATGACTTAGTAGCAACATTGCCAAAAGAAAATCAACTTTTGGACGACGAAGATCCCAACAAATTTGTAGCAGGAATGGGAGCAGAGGTGGTTTATAAACTGCTTTCGGAACTTAATTTGGACGAACTGTCATACTCGTTAAGGCACAAAGCCAATACCGAAACATCGCAACAACGTAAAGCCGATGCTCTAAAACGCCTGAACGTAGTTGAAGCATTTCGCGAAGCCAAAGACGTAAACAAACCCGAATGGATGATTATGAAAGTGCTTCCTGTGATTCCTCCCGAATTGCGCCCATTAGTACCACTCGATGGCGGACGCTTTGCAACATCCGATTTAAACGATTTGTATCGCCGCGTAATTATACGAAACAACCGTCTTAAACGATTGATTGAAATAAAAGCACCTGATGTGATTCTTCGCAACGAAAAACGAATGTTACAAGAAGCCGTTGACTCATTGTTCGACAACTCTCGTAAATCGAATGCCGTAAAAACAGAATCAAACAGAGCATTAAAATCACTTTCGGATTCGCTTAAAGGAAAACAAGGACGTTTTCGTCAAAACCTTTTAGGTAAACGTGTTGATTATTCTGCACGCTCGGTAATTGTTGTTGGACCCGAACTTAAAATGCACGAATGTGGCTTGCCCAAAGATATGGCATCCGAATTATACAAACCATTCATTATTCGTAAACTTATAGAACGCGGAATAGTAAAAACAGTAAAATCGGCAAAGAAAATTGTTGACAGAAAAGATCCCGTAGTATATGATATTTTGGAAAATGTGATGAAAGGACATCCCGTTTTATTAAACCGTGCGCCAACATTGCACCGTTTGGGCATTCAAGCATTTCAACCAAAATTGATTGAAGGAAAAGCAATTCAGTTGCATCCGCTTGCATGTACGGCATTCAACGCCGACTTTGACGGCGACCAAATGGCTGTTCATTTACCACTTGGCAATGCAGCAATTATCGAAGCACAATTATTAATGCTTGGCTCGCACAATATTCTTAATCCGGCTAACGGAGCGCCTATTACAGTGCCTTCACAAGATATGGTACTTGGTTTATATTATATTACAAAACCAAAAAAAGGCGCAAAAGGCGAAGGATTTGTATTTTACGGAACAGAAGAAGCAATTATCGCCTATAATGAAAAACGAGCAGATTTGCACTCAATAGTAAAAGTTCGTATAAACACAAGTTTAGACGACAGCGTAGAAAAAAATGAAATTATCGAAACAACGGTTGGACGTATAATTTTCAATCAGGTTGTGCCGAAAGAAGTAGGATATATCAACGAACTTCTTACAAAAAAATCATTACGCGACATTATAGGTAAAGTATTAAAAACAACAGGAATAGCACGCACAGCCGAATTTCTTGATGACATCAAACACATGGGTTATCAAATGGCGTTCAGAGGCGGACTGTCGTTTAATCTTGGCGATGTTATCGTTCCCGAAGAAAAAGTTAAACTTGTAGAAGAAGGCTATGCTCAGGTTGAAGAAGTTATGAATAACTACAACATGGGTTTCATTACCAATAACGAACGTTATAATCAAATTATTGATATTTGGACACATACAAACTCGCGAATCACAAAAATATTATTAGACAGGCTTGCAACCGACAAACAAGGCTTTAATCCTGTATATATGATGCTTGATTCGGGAGCTCGCGGCTCGAAAGAACAAATTCGTCAGCTTGGCGGTATGCGCGGATTGATGGCAAAACCCCAAAAATCGGGAGCAGAAGGCGGACAAATTATCGAAAACCCTATTCTTGCAAACTTTAAAGAAGGACTTTCGGTTCTCGAATACTTTATTTCAACTCACGGTGCACGTAAAGGCTTGGCAGATACGGCTCTTAAAACAGCCGATGCAGGTTATCTCACCCGTCGTTTGGTGGACGTTTCGCAAGATGTTATTATCAACGAAGACGATTGCGGCACATTGCGCGGACTGACGGTTACAGCAATAAAAAATAACGATGAAGTTGTAGAATCGCTATACGATAAAATACTTGGACGCACATCTGTACACGATATTTATCATCCGCTTACAGGAGAAATAATTGTTGCAGCAGGCGACGAGTTTACCGAAGAAGTTTCAGCCGAAATAGATTCATCGCCAATTGAACAGGTTGAAATTCGCTCGGTGCTTACTTGCGAATCGCGAAAAGGCGTTTGCGCAAAATGCTACGGACGTAATCTTGCCTCAGGACGCATGGTACAACGCGGCGAAGCAGTTGGCGTTATTGCAGCCCAATCAATAGGCGAACCCGGAACGCAGCTGACACTTAGAACATTCCACGTCGGCGGTGTTGCAGGCGGCGCGGCTACCGACAATAAAATAGTAGCACGTTACGGCGGACGCCTCGAAATAGATGAATTGCGCACAGTTACAAGAGTAAACGATGATGGCGTAAGTATTGATATGGTAATCGGACGTTTAGCCGAATTGAGAATTGTTGATGTAAATACAGGAATTACACTGTACACGCACAACGTTCCATACGGCGCAAGTTTGTATTTCAAAAACGGAGCGCAAATAAACAAAGGAGATATGATTTGCGATTTCGACCCGTACAACGCCGTAATTATATCGGAATTTGCAGGAAAAATCGGATTTGACGGACTTGTAGATGGTAGAACATATCGCGAAGAATCGGATGAACAAACAGGATTTACAGAAAAAGTTATTATCGAATCGCGCGAAAAAAATCTTAACCCGATAGTTCAGATATTGGATTCGAAAAATGCCGAAATAAAACAATACAATTTGCCGGTAGGCGCACATATTGTTGTTGAAGAAGGACAAAAAGTTAAGGCAGGCGATATTTTGGTAAAAATACCCCGCGCACTTGGCAAAGCAGGCGATATTACGGGAGGACTTCCGCGTGTTACCGAATTGTTTGAAGCACGCAATCCGTCGAATCCTGCGGTTGTATCCGAAATAGATGGCGAAGTTTCGTTAGGAAAAATAAAACGCGGTAATCGCGAAATAATAGTAACATCAAAAACAGGCGAAGAAAAGAGATATCTTGTTCCCCTTTCGCGACAAATTCTTGTACAGGAAAACGATTACGTGCGTGCAGGAACGTCACTTTCAGAAGGAGCAATAACGCCGCTTGATATATTATCAATTCAAGGACCTACAAAAGTTCAGGAATATATAGTAAACGAAGTTCAGGAAGTTTATCGATTACAAGGCGTTAAAATCAACGATAAACACTTTGAAGTTATTGTTCGTCAAATGCTGCGTAAAGTAGAAATTATTGACCCGGGCGACACAAAATTTTTGCCCGAACAAATTGTTGATAAATGGGGATTTATGCACGAAAACGATTGGATTTACGATAAGAAAGTTGTTGAAGATGGAGGAGATTCTACCGAATTTAAACCCGGACAAATTATCTCGGCACGTCGTTTGCGCGACGAAAACTCAATGCTCAAACGTAAAGACAAAAAACAAGTTATAGTAAGAGAGGCAATGCCCGCAACATCAAGTCAGGTGCTGCAAGGAATTACACGCGCCGCTTTGCAAACAACAAGTTACATATCGGCAGCATCGTTCCAAGAAACAACAAAAGTATTGAACGAAGCCGCAATAAGAGGAAAAACAGACACACTCGAAGGATTGAAAGAAAATGTTATCTGCGGACATCAACTTCCGGCAGGAACAGGCTCGCGCCGCTTTGACAATCTCGTAGTTGCCTCGATGGAAGACTATCAGAAAATGCTGACAGGAAAACTTACAATCGAAGAAAAACTTGCAAGATAACAAACGATAGTATGAAATATTAAGAAAACGGAGAATTTTTTGTTCTCCGTTTTTTTTGTTTTTTGAAAAAGGCGGTATCTTATTAGGGCAAGTGGACAAAAAGCAAGCTGAAATGTGTCATAATATCAATTACAATTACTACGAAACCTTTGCAAAACGCAACTAAACTTTCAAATATCAACAAATTAAAGTTGCTTGTAGGTTTTGAACATGGTTTTTCATTTAGCGGACAGTAGTGATAATTAAAAACAAATAACTTCTCTAACTTCGACTTACGACTAATGACTTACGACTTACAACTATTAGTAATTATTTCTTTATAAGCCTCGTATGAATATGTACCATAATTCGTCGCCAAGTTTCCACCATGCGTTTATTGTTTCTTCGGCAAAGTCGTTTAAGTATTTTGTCAGGTATTCCTGATATGATTGTTTGCCTTTTTCGTTTAATATTTTTAGTGCTTCGTTATCAATTTTGGCTTGTTCGTCAAACATTTTATTTTCAAAATCATCTCTTAGCTTTTCTAATTGCCCGCGCAATTCTTGCCAGCGAATAGACGCTAATTTATTTGCGCGGCGATATATCCATGCTGCGGCATCGGTGGTGTAGCGTTTGTGTCCCGAAATCTGAAACAATTTGGGTGTTTGCAATATATTGGCATACACAGGAACACGTGGACTTTGCGCCGGATTATCGTTTGCAAAATATGCAACGCAGGCGATTTCGTCGGGCAGCCAGCCGCGAACTTGAATGACGTGTGCATAAGCGCATTGCGGAACTGCAATATTTCTAACGCGAATTATTGTGCTGTCTTTGATAGCGTTTATGGAGGAAATCATACTTGTTGAAAACCAAGGCTGTGCGTATGGACTTTTCACTGTTTCGGTTTCGTTGCTGTCTGTTTTTTTGCGTTTTACGAGCAGGTTTTTTGTCATATCGTATTTTGTGCCTTCGTATGTTGCGCGAAAAAATTTAAGAACGTCTTGCGGCGATAATTGTTTTTCGGCTTTTACCGAAAATGGTAATTCTTCGGCGTTTATTGATAAATTCAGCGATGGCGCAACAGAACTCAAAACAAACCATTCGCGCATCGAAAACGGTTTACTGCCGCCGTATGCTTTCCAAAATTTGAATGTTGATGTTCCATCCCAAAAGCCTAATTTTTTTGCTACATCAAATACATTTTCGGATGTCATAAAATTATCTTTATCGTTTAAATTTATTTCGCTTATTCGCGATATATTTGCGGAAATTCCTACATGATTATCGGGAATACGTTGTGCAGCCCACACTCCGCCGATTTTATCCGCGCCTTCGCCGAAAATTTCGAAATGCCACACTTCGTTTTTATCGGCAACAGTAAGACATTCGCCCACATCGGCATAACCGTATTCTTTTACAAGATTTCCCATAAGTTCAATTGCTTGGCGTGCTGTGGTACAGCGTTGTAAGGCTATTCGTTCAAGTTCTTCGATATAAAACATTCCGTTTTCATTCACAAGTTCTTTGCGTCCTTCGATAGTGGTTTCGCCTATTGCCAAATTTTTTTCGTTCATGCAAGGATAGGCTGTATAAAGGAATGCGAATGTTTGTTCGGCTTCGGGAATTTCGCCTTTTACTTCCAACGCTACTTCAAAATCATGTAAAATGACATTTGATTTTATTTCCGAATTTTTATCGGCGCGTTGTATTTGTTCAATTTCGTCGAAACTTTCGGTGAATAATGTTCCTTTTAATATTTTGGTAACATCACCTTTTTTGTGTTTTTGTGCGGGTACAATATTCATCCACGAGCGATAGCGTCCATCGCAGGTGTGGCTTGTCATTACCGAGCCGTCGGTGCTTGCATTTTTGCCAACCATAATGCTTGTGCAACTTCCATAAAAATCTTTATCGCTGCTTTGAGCGCGAGTTATCGGCGATATTGCCGAAAAAAGAATTGCTAATAAAATTATTTTTTTCTTCATAATTGTTTTGTTATTTATATTTATATATTATTCATATTATCCATATTATTCATATTTGTTTAATTATTTTCATTATCAATAATATTTTTACCTATTGCGCACTGCAAGCATCGTTTTTGATTGCAATACATTGTTTTTAATTGAATAAGAGCCTGCGAATAAAAAGCATTTTCAACTTTCACGCCAACGTTTTCCCAGCCTTCAACAACATTGTTTTTTTCGGGCAAAATAATTTCAAGTAAATCTAACGATTTTTCCGAATATTTTTCAATTCCTTTAGCTTTTCCGTAAGCAAAAAGATAAGGAACAATAAGATTTATAATGATTTTTTCTGCCGATTTTTTTCCAAATGATTTTACTCGTTTGCTTGTTTTTTTTCCGAAATTATAATGCGTATCCCAATATTCGGAAGCGTTAAAATCGAAAAAAACGTTTAATTCATCAGGCTTTTCAAATGATATGATTTTTGCAAGCAATCCGTCGGTTTGTGTCAGAAGTTTAGCAAGTTGCGCAATGCGAATGGTAGGAAAATTTGTAGGGCGCAATCGCATAAATTTCCAAAGATGTTTTTCGATTGGAGTAAGAGCAAATTTGTTTTGCAAAAATTTGTATTCTTTTTGCAACTGTTGTTGATAATCGTCGGCAGGCGATTCGTCTAAAAATCCCGCTTGCCCGAAAAGCAAGGCTTCCATTTGAAATGCCGAATCGCGATGTTTGCTGATTGCCGCAAGCGGTGTTGATTGCGCCAAAAGTTCAAACGGTAAAGCATTTACGCCAAAACCAAACGAGCGGAAAAGCAAACGATAAAACACTTCTTTAAAATCGTTTTTTGTCTCTTCCAAAATTTTATTTATGTGCACCGAACGTTGTTCCAATCGTTCAATCAGCAAGCGATTAAGCAGATGTTTTACTTTAAATGTTTCTATGTTTCCGACATAATTTTGGCAAGCCACCCAAGTTTGAGCATCTAATAATTTTTTATATCTGTTTTCTAAATTCGAGTCGTATTGTATTTCAAGCACAGCGATTTTAGTTCCGTTGCTGCGAAAAACATCGCAATCGGCATTTTTCACAACATGCAGTACAACATTATCATACGATTTGTCGGCATTGTGTTTGTGCCGTTTCCAATCGGATGCATTTATGTGGATTTCAACATTTCCAACCCAAATTATTTTTCCTATTTTTATTTTTGCATTTATAAAATCGGGACCCGAATCATTATTTATCATGCCCAAGTTTAAAATAGAAATATTTTCATTCTCGGTTGTAGTCAGCGAGTTTTTTTTGAATAATCCAAATCGCCATATAAATTGTAAAAACGCTTCGTTCATATAGTTGTTTCATTACTTAGGCACAAATTTAGTGTTTTTTTTTAGTTTATGAGTTTTATTTACATTTTTTTTATAATTTTGTGGCTCAAAATCGGGGTGTAGCACAGTTGGTAGCGCGCTACGTTCGGGACGTAGAGGTCGGATGTTCGAGTCATCTCACCCCGACAATTAAAATAACTTACTGAAAATTAATGAATTGTATTTTTATAAAGAAACAAAAGTACAAGAAAATACCGTTAAATACAATTAAGATTAAAATATTGATTCTAAATATTCTAAAAAAATCTTTGTGAACTTTGTAGGGAAAAATAGAAGCCCATAAATAAAAAACGAGACTACAATTTGTAATCTCGTTTGTATTTTATTTGCGTAATTTTTAGAAAAATTTAGAGCGTAAATCTTTTAATTTTGCTGCTTTTATAAGAACATTATAAAATGATTTGCTTGATGATGTTCTGGTAAGACGATTTCGTTCCAATTCTTCGTTATAACCTTCGTCTGTTCTTTTTGCTGTTACAACATAAGCATATACGCCCGTTTCGCCGACAACAGGTCCGTACAGTTTATTTTCGTCGCTGATGCTTACTGCTGCCGCTAATTTAGGCTCAACACCCAAACCTGAAATATACATAGAGCCAAAATTTGTTCCTTCAAGTGATTGCTTAACATCCACTCCAAGTTTTTCTGCAAGTTCTTCGATGGTTGCTACTCCGTTCATCGTTTGTTTCAATATTTCGGCTGCTGCCTGATGTTCTTTTTCTAATTTCAATATGCTTTCAATAACGGCTTTTTCTTCTTCAACGGGCGAAAAACCATCTTCTTTTACTTTCGTAACGGCTGCAATTACAAGTTGTTGGCGGTTATCAATTTCAATTATTTCCGATACGTTATTAACGGTTGCATCGTAAACCCAGCGTATTAAATCGCGGGCATCGTTATAATTTCCGAAAGTTGTTGCCGAGCGTTGCACTTGAATTTCTTTTCTCAGTTCAATGCCTTTTTCTTGCAGATATGTAATAAATTTATTGTAATCTTTTTCGCTTGCTACGATAATATCATTAGCCATTGCATAAATGCCGTTAAGTGTTGTTTTGCTTGGCGAAATTTCGCGTTCAATAGTTGCAAGTTGTACTTTTTTGGTTTCTTTTCCGCGTTCTGTTACCTGTAAAATATGAAAACCGAATTGAGTTTCAACCAACATCATTTTTCCAGCAGGTTGCAAGAAACACGAATCGTTGAAAGGTTGAACCATTGAGCCGTCCATAAACCAGCCCAAATCGCCTCCGCTTTGCGCCGTGCCGTCAGTTCCGTTGGTTAATGCTACAATAGGAAATAAATCGGGAGTTGCTTTTAATAAATTAAGCAAACTGTCGGCTTTATGTTTTGCATCATCGTAGCTTTGTTGATTTTGTTCGTAATTAATAAGAATATGACGTGCGCGAACGGAATCGGGTAAATTTTTAATATCGCTTATGCGTGCTGTTTTGTACGAATAATTATCAACATAAACAGGAAACACATCTTCTTTTGTTGCCGAAAATGCAAATTCTGCAAGTTCTGAATCTAATTTTTCCACTTCATCTTTTTTGTAATACTTTGTTAATGGCGCAACATCCGAATTTGCTATTGCAAACTGAAATGCATCTGTTGTAGTCGCAAAATCAGCGGCTATGGCATCCATTTTTTCTTTGGCTTTAACAAAATCTTCTTCTGACGGAAGAATTGGAAAAACAACATATTCTACATCGCGCGATTCGGTTTGCTCAAAATTGTTTTTGTTTTCGTTATAATATTTTTTTATTTCGCTGTCGGTTACAACAATAGAACTGTCGCGTTCGGGGTTGTAATTTTGCACGACATAATTAAATTCCACATTGATAGAACGATCGGCAACTCCGCTTTTTATTTGCAGACTGTTTACATACTCCGATTTGTTAATCAACGTGTTGTATTTCTCAATTTTTCTGTTGTTTATTATTTCATCTTCCAGATAATTTATCAACAGTTGTCTGCTGGGGTCTCCATCTGTATTTGCCCAGAAAAAGTTGATATTTTCCCAATTCGGTTGCCCCGTAGTTTGGTCGGCAAAAAGATTTACCACGATAGGCGACAAATTATCGCCTTTTGCCAAATCTACAAGTTCGGCATCAGAAACACCCAAACCGATTTTTCCGTATTCTTTCTCGAAAATATTTTTAATAATAAACGAATTCCACGCACTTTGTTTTGCTCTTTCCGCCGATTCCGTATTTTGTCCTTGGTAAAGAATCTGATCTACTTGCGTGTAATATTCCATTTGACGGGAATAATCCTGTGTCGAAATTACTGTACCATTCATTTCGCCAACATCATTTACCGACGAAAACATATTGCTAACCGTTTGCAATGATGTTGGGTCAATAATAAATGAAAGAAGCGCCACGCTGATAATAATTAAAATCAGCCAGCCCGCTTTTGTTCTAATTTGCTCTAAAACAGCCATTTGTATTTATTTTTTCAAATTATTTTATAAAAATCCATATTTTTAGGACTGCAAAGGTAAAAATAATTTGAACAATGCAAATTAAATATGTTGAAAATATTTACATAAAAATTTGAATAATATTATTATTTTTGCGCTACAAACGTATTTTACGGTTAATATTTTTTTTGAAAAATGAATGTTTTATTATTAGGAGCGGGAGGCAGAGAGCACGCTTTTGCTTGGAAAATAGTGCAAAGCAAGCAATTAAAAAATCTGTATATTGCGCCCGGAAATCCGGGAACGGCTTTATTGGGCGAAAATGTTAATATCAAAATTAACGATTTTGAAGAGATAAAAAATTTTTGTAGTGTTAAAAAAATAGACATGATTATTGTCGGTCCCGAAGAACCTTTGGTAAACGGCATCTCCGATTTTTTTATGAACAACGGAAATTTGAAAAATATCGCCGTAATAGGAGCATCAAAAACAGGCGCATTGCTTGAAGGCAGCAAGGATTTTGCAAAAGAATTTATGAAAAAAAACAATATCCCGACAGCGCAATATAAAACATTTACGCTTGCCGCGATTAACGCAGGATTTGAATTTCTCGAAACACTCAATCCGCCGTATGTTCTTAAAGCCGACGGACTTGCAGCGGGCAAAGGAGTTGTGATTTGCGAAAATATTAATGATGCCAAAACAACTCTTAGCGAAATGTTAAACGGAAAATTCGGCGCAGCAAGTCAAAAAGTTGTTATCGAAGAATTTTTGAACGGCATTGAAGTTTCGATGTTCGTTTTGACTGATGGAATTTCATATAAACTATTGCCCGAAGCCAAAGATTATAAACGAATAGGCGATGGCGACAAAGGCGCAAACACAGGCGGAATGGGAGCAGTGTCGCCCGTGTGCTTTGTTGATGATAACTTTAAACAAAAAGTTTGCGAGCAAATTATTGAGCCTACAATCGCAGGCTTGAACGCTAAAAAAATAAATTATCAAGGTTTTATTTTTTTAGGATTAATGAACTGCGGCGGCGAGCCTTATGTAATTGAATACAACGTCAGAATGGGCGATCCCGAAACCGAAGTTGTTTTTCCGCGACTTGATGCCGATTTGCTCGATTTGTTCGATGGCGTTGCAACAAAAACGCTTAACTGCAAAAAGTGTGAAACGCACGCACAGTCGGCAGTTACGGTAGTTTGCGCATCGGGCGGTTATCCCGATTTATACAAAAAAGGTATTGAAATATCAGGAATTGAAAATGCTGATGAAAGCATAATTTTTCAAGCAGGAACAACCGTTTGCGATGGCAAATTGCAAACTTCGGGCGGCAGAGTTTTAGCCGTAACATCGCTTGCCGATACAATTGAAAATGCTTTGCAAAAATCATATTCAAGCATTGCAAAAATCAATTTTCGGGATATGTATTTTCGCAAAGATATTGGACAGGATATATTGAATTATAAAAAATGATTTTCGACTTTTTTAAACCACGCGGCATAAGACGATTTGTTTTTATTTTGTTTTGCATTACAGTTTTGTTTTGGCAAAAAATAATTGCATTTGGTGAACTTAATTCGCCGCAACCGATTATTTCTATTGATGCGCTTTTAAATTCGCTGATGAGCGTAAATATTTATTTGTCGGCGGTTGTAAAAATATTGCTGATGCTTTTGTGTTCGTACAGTTTTATTATTATGCTTTCGGTACACGATGCTTTGCCCGACAGAAAATATCTTGCCGTAGTGTTGTTTTTGGCAATTATAAGCATTTTTACAGATGCTCAAAATATTGCTAATGTCGCATTTGCATTCACTTTTCAGTCGTTTGCATTTTATTGTATTTTTCGGACATACCATAGCGATAATATTAAATCTTCTGCCTTTATTGCAGCGTTTTTAACGGGAATTTCGGTAATGTTTTATTTTCCGTTTATCGTGGCAATGATAAGTTTGATAATGGGAATATGGATTTTTAGCGAGGCAACATCTCGAAATATTATATCGATGATTTTAGGCTTTTTTGCGCCATTTGTCTTTTTGTTTTATTTCTATCATTTTGCATATCACGATTTTAATTCAATATTATCTGTCATCGAAAACAATTTCAAAAATTTAATTTCAATATCATTTAATTTTAGCGATTTTAATAATATCACAACAATTTTTATGGCATTTGTTTTTCTTGTTTCTTTTGTTTCGATACCCAAAATAAGTAGAGTTAAATACGCCAAAAACGTACACAAAAAAACCGATCAAATGTTTTATTTTCTGTTTTTAATATCTGTGATTATGATTGTTTTAATCAGCAGCATGAAATTATACGGAATAATATTATTCGGAATGTCGGCGGCATATCTTATAACACGATTTTCGCAACTCGTAAAACGCGAGAGGATAGCAGAAATCATTGTTTTTCTGATATTAATAGCCGCCATTGCTTATAATAATTATATGATTTTTGTTTAAATTAATATCTTACAAAGACACAAAGTTCACAAAAAAAAGAGTATTCCGTAATTCTGTATTTAGTAATGAAAAATAAACAAATTATAAAAGATGACAAAAAAAATCCCGTTAGGGATTAGATTATCGCTCGGTAGAAACAATAAACGCTACGCCAACATTGCAGTCCGTTAGGACTGCACCCAAAAGCAGAGGGTTGCAAACCTACGGCTTGCAATACGAAGGGTGATTTTATTTTTCTACCGAGCGATGCAAACCTACGGCTTGCGCTTTGAGAAAAACAATCTTTTACAGATTATTTATTTTTTGCTACTTAGTATTTAGTCGTTAGAAGTTAGATATGAAAATTTATTGATATAAAAAACTTTGCGAACTTTGCGGTAAAAAAATGATAAAGACACAAAATTCATAAATAATTTTTTATAAAATACTTAAAATCAATATTTTCTTCTGTCTTGGTGGGAGAGCAAAAAAATCCAAAAATAAAAATGAAATATCGTTTTTACTCAAAACCATTCCGCATAAAGCATAAACGCAGATTGTTTATTTTTTATCTTTTATAAAATTCACAAATTCCAATATAACATCATTGGTTTTCATATCATCCCAATTTGGTTTTCCGTTTTCATCAACCGATTCAAAATTATGTCCGCGTCCCAACATCGGCAACAGTTTATAATTTTTTTTTCCCGTAAATCCGAAATATATCGGCAATAATTCGCACGAAACGCTGTGATAATCTTTTGTTCCGTAAACAACAAAAAGAGGTTGCTTCAGATTTGCGAGAATTTCTACAACCGATTGCGAAAAACTTTTCCACGTTGCGGGTAAATCGCCTATGTAATTATCCGGAATGTCTGTTGCATAACAATAATAATTCCAATTATCCCA
>JAITPP010000308.1 GCA_031289385.1 Prevotellaceae bacterium
TTGAAGAAAATGATGGAACAACTGAAAACAAAAATTTTGCAATTTATTTTTCGCCTCTTTTTTCCGCACAATTTTTACCTCGCCGCCGCGTGAAGCAGAGTTGCTAAGGATTGACTAAATATCTTGGAATAACCGAAAATTTATACTCAAAAGCCACTAAAATCATTGTGAAAATGCTTGAAGGCAACAATCATCTCACTCGGCAAGAAATTGGTGTTGCGTTGAATCAGTCGGGCATCAAAGGTATTCAGGCAAGCATGATTCATTATTTTATGTACAGAGCCGAAGTTGAAGGAATTGTTTGCAGCGGAATTGATAAAGGAAAGAAACAAACGTATGCGCTTATAGACGAGAGAATTAAACCAATGAAAAAAATCAATAAAGACGAAGCCCTTGCTTTATTAGCAACAAAATATTTTAGAAGTCATTCGCCGGCAAGTTTACAGGATTTTTCGTGGTGGTCGGGGTTAAATATTAGCGATTGTAAGCAGGCTATTAACTTAATTGACGTGGATTTATTAAAAGAAAAATTATCAAATTCATTGCAATTATTAATTCACAAATCGTGCAATTTAACGTCAAGCGTTTCGAAATGCGCGTTGCTCTTACCCGCTTTCGACGAGTATATTATTAGTTATAAAGACAGAACATCTGTGATAGCGCTGCATCACCAGCCCAATGCCTTTACAAAAAACGGAATATTTCATCCCATCGTGATGTACAACGGAAATATTGTGGCGACATGGAAAAAAGCGGAGAAAAAAACAAAAACGGAAATCACCATCTCGCCGTTTGACGAAAAACTGAAAATCGACAAAGAAGCATTGAAAAAAGCGGAGAAAAGGTTTTTGGAATTTAGTCAGAAGTCGTAAATTATAAAATAATTACGAGTTACAAAAAAGTTAATCCGCGCTTCTAAAATCTTTTATCGGGATTTTAATTTTATACGATTTTTTCTTGTCATTTGTTAGTGAATTTTTGCGTAGCCATGGATTAAAAAATTTAATCATTTTATAATTGGTATTATATTTTTTTGCAAAAACAGTCATGTCATGTATCGAATCGTTTAACGTAATTTCATAATATTTTAAGGATATATATTTGTCGTTTTCAGGAACATAAAACCCATACAATTCGGGGTTGCTAAATATGATTTTATAAGCTACTATTCTATAAACGTATCGAATAGTTTCGGCATTTAACATCATGTCATGGTAATTGCTTGTTTTTTGATTTTCCACAACTTTATCAATATTTCCTTGTCCCATATTATACGATGCGGCTGCCAACGTCCAATTTTTGTATTTTTTGTAAGATTCTTTTAAATATTCACATGCCGCAAGGGTCGATTTTTCAATACTATAACGCTCGTCAACTTCCTCGTTTATTTCAAGATTGTATGCCTTCCCTGTTTCCGGTAAAAACTGCCAAAAACCAACTGCTTTTGCCGGAGAAATTAAATTTTGCAAATTACTTTCGGCAACACATAAATATTTAAAATCTTCGGGAACGCCGTTCTTTCGCAACAACGAATCAATAATTCCAAAATATCGTTTTGATAATCTAATTGTTAATAGCGTTAAGTGATGGCTATACGCTATTTGATTTAATTCGCGTTCTAACGATTCGCGCACATCAAAGTATTGCAAAGGCACTTCTTCGCCTGCAAATGTTATTGATGCGGGCGATTGTATGGCTTTAATAATTTGCGGACTATAACTATCGGAAGATTTTGGTTGCTCATACTCGTTATCGGTAATTTCTATCTCTGTGCTTTGATTTTTTTTATCGGTTCGTATTAGATTTTCGTACACAAGTAATACAATGAGTACAAAAGCCCAACCCGCCAAGAGTATAAGTCCTTTTTTTACTTTGCTAAAATATTTAAAATACTTTTTTACGTTAATATTTTTGTGTATTAAATTCATGTCATTTTTCTTACTTACTACCTACATTCGAGTCGCCGATGCAACTTTTTATTTTTGCAAATATAATAAAAAAAAATCAAATGACGTTTCTTACTTTTTTACATGCGAAGTAAATATTGTATCTTTGCCCCCCTGTTTAACAAAAAAAATGAATTACAAACAAGCGTTGCAATGAAAAAAAGTATTTTTATAATTTTGGGTATCGTATGCGTGGCGCTCGGCGCAGTGGGCGTAGTAACGCCTGTTTTACCCACTACGCCGTTTCTTTTGCTTGCCGTTTTTTTGTTCTCGCGAAGTTCACCGGCGCTAAATCATTATTTACTTCACAACAAGATTCTTGGAAAATACCTTTCCAATTACTTTGAAAATAAACCTGTACCGCTATCCCAAAAAATCATATCCATTGCCTTTTTGTGGACAGGTCTGTGCGCCACATTTTACTTTGCAACCCTTTCCAATACGGTCATCGTACTACTACTTCTCGTCGGCTTGTGCGTGAGTCTGCACATCACTTTGTTGGGAAAATACCGGAAAAGCAAGAAGCCTTAATAGGTATTTTTTTAGGCAAAAAACGAGGAACATTTTGTTTTTAGAAACGCCAAGATGCTGCAAAACATCGTGAGTGAATGTGTCTTTTTTTAGTCGGTCAGTAGCCGTTTTTAATCCCCGCTCTGCGTATCCCTATACCAATCAAGCAGCTTGTATTGCGCATCCAACCTGTCGTCGCCCGACGAGATATAGACGCTCATGCCGCAACTTTCCGTTATAGGAAATTCATTCAGAAAATAAGGCGTAAAGTCGTGATACACGACTATTTTTGACAATTGCTGTTTCAACGCAACAAGGTCATTTTCTACGGCAACCGCACGCTCCATGTAATTCTGCAAATCGTAAAAAACAGGTTGGGGGAGGCGGTCGTATTTTTGAATACCGGTTTTGTTGCCGAGCGCAGTGTCGGCGTTGAGCAGGGCGGTTTGCTGCAGGGCGCGGGCAAACGCTTCGAGCGGTTGCGTGTCCACTACGGCAATGGTTGCCGATTGCAGTACATCCGGTTGGTTTTTGTAATATTCCATGTACGACTTGGCAA
>JAITPP010000319.1 GCA_031289385.1 Prevotellaceae bacterium
ACATCGGAAGTGTTGAAACCTTGCGCACCTGTTGGTTTTTCGCGTTCGCGAAGTTCATACGAGTAAGTAAACGAATTTTTATTTTCGGTGAATTTAAAATTAATTTTTCCTGCTTTTGCATTTTCCGAAATATTCAGATAAACAAAAAGATAGTTGGGATTATCAACTTTCACCGTTTGTTTTAATTCTACGCCGTTGTACGAAAATTGCAATTCGCTGTTTGCAATTCTATTGCCGTAAAACATAATTTGCAGTTCGGTATTTTTCATTCCCGTCCACCAGAAAGGCGGCTCAACTTTGTATATTTCCGTTGCTTTTAATGCCGAAAATGATATTCCGATAAAATATAATATTAAAAAAAATTTTCTCATAACATTTATTTAAAAATCAAGTATTGATAAGGTTTCAGCGTGAGCGTATCCGATAAATTTATTTCGCTGTTTGTGTATAAATTCAAAAACGATTTATTGGAAAATTCTTCGGGTAAAAGCATATATTGCTCGGCATTTCGCACATTAATCGCGATAAAATATTTATCATCGTCTATAAATCGTTGAAACAGTAAAATGTTATTGTCGGGATATGCTTTGAGTTTGCCTTTGCGTAATGCTTTGTGCGAATTATGAATGTCGAGTAACTTTGTGTATTCGTTTTTTAATTCGATATTTGCCGTCCAATCAACCTCAGTGTAATTAAAAAAGTTAATTGCCTGTGGATAACCTACTTCCTGTGAGCCATATATCATCGGGCAACCTTCAAAAAAAAGAATTGTTGCAAACGCCGACATCGAGCCCGATTTATTTACCCATTCATCTATCGGTGAATGTTTTGCCGATTCGTCGTGATTGGTTGTAAAACGCAATTTGTGTTTTCCTGCGGGAATATCGGCATATTCTTTTTCGTTTGCAATAAACAACGAACTTGCCGACTCGTTTTCGCTATACACTTTTCGCATTTGAGTTGCAAAATTCCATGCGTAATTTAAATCAAATCCAGCGTCAAAATGATTTTTTCGTATGCCTTCTGCAAGCAAAAGCAATTTTTTATCGGGAATTGCACGAAGCGAATCGTTACATTGTTTTAGAAAATCAACGGGAATATAATCTACCGCATCGCAGCGAAATCCATCAACGCCAATATCGGTTACCCAATATTTCATTGCTGCAATCATTGCCAAACGCATTTCGGCGTTATCAAAATTCAAGTCGGCAACGTCAGTCCAGTTTGTTGTTTCGGGATAAATTATATTTCCCGCGCTGTCCTGAGTGTACCATTCTTTATTTTTTATCCAGTCGTTGTCCCATGCAGTATGGTTTGCAACCCAATCAATAATTATTCCAAGTCCTTTTTTGTGCGAAATATCAATAAGTTTTTTAAAATCATCTATTGTGCCAAATTCATGATTTACCGAACGATAATCTTTTACCGAATAAGGCGAATTTTTCGATTTTATTTGTCCTATTTCGTGAACAGGCATAAACCATAATACGTTGCATCCCAATTTTTTGACAGAATCGAGATAAGGAATAATTGCGTCAAAAGAATTTTCGGCTGCAAATACTCGCGGATTTATTTGATATATAACAATATCCTCAATTTCGGGCAATGTGTATGCTGTTTCATTTTTTTGCGAACAACTTATTACTGCAAACGCCGAAATTATGAATATGAATAAATATTTTTTCATTTTTCAATTTATACTTTATTGTGAAAAATAAAGACGATATTCGCCGGCATTCAAAGTAAGCGATTGCGATGTTGAACTCGTTGAAATTGTGCTATTTGTAAAATAATCTTTCCAATTTCCAGCCTTGCTGAAATTTACCGATTTTGTTACAGGAACAACATCAAAATTCGCCATTGCAACAACAGTTTCGCTTGCCGTTTTTAGAACAACATATTTGAACGCTCCCGATAAATCTATTGTATAATCGGATGCCGAAAATGTTGCATTGTTTTTGCGTAAATCCGTCATTTTTGCAAAAACATCGTACAATGCTCGTCTGTTTGGGTTGTCGTAATAATCCCAACGAATTGGTTTTTTGTCCAATCGCCCGTCTTCCATCGACGAGCCTAATTTATAATCGTATCCTAATTCGCCGAATTGCCAAATCATTTTTGGTCCCGGAATCGACATAAAAACAACAGCCGCCGCCGCCGTTCTTTCCAATCCTGTATTAATATTTTTCACATCGTAGCCAGCAACAGCGTTTCCCCATTGCTCATTTTTGTACATTAGGCGTTCTTCGTCGTGGCTTTCCATGTAGGCAACCAAATTTGATTTTGTCCATCCTCGCTGTTTGTACGAAGCCCACGAAATATCCGAAGTTGCTATCCAGCCCATTGTTGCTTCGTTTGTGTTGTAGTTCATATTTCCCCAAAGCAATATTCCGTAATCGGCAAGTTCTTTTTCTTCGCTGTTGTCGGCAAGATGCTCGAAAATTACGATTGCATCTTGTTTGCGTTTGTGTATTTCGGTTGTCATGCGTTTCAGAATATTAACGCGCGATTGATCGTAAGCCTGCCCATCTCCCGATTTGTTTGTAAAGCCTTTTGTAAAATCAAAACGGTAGCCATCAATTTTATATTCTTTTATCCAATAAGCACATACGCTATCTACAAAATCTTGCGTATATCGGCTTTCGTGATTAAAATCGTATCCCCACGAATAAGTTGTATTGG
>JAITPP010000151.1 GCA_031289385.1 Prevotellaceae bacterium
GATTTGCGTATTTGTATATTCAAATCTATTTTCAAACCATTTATGAGAATCTCAAAGGGTTAAAATCATCTGCGACACCCAAAATGGTGTCGTAATTTTTATAAAATATTAATATATAATTATTATAAATGAAGATGATTTAAAGTGTCAAAGTCAGGATAAACATCAAAAACACACACAAATAACCACACATTCTGTTGCACAAAAACAACAGAAAACGCCGAAAATTTATATTTTTAGGAAATAAATCGCCTTTTATTTTTCGAAACGCTTTTGAAAAAACTCCAAAAACGGCATCATTTCGTCTACGTATGACACTTTAATGATGTATCCGCCATACAAAGCCGTTGAGGGAATAATTCCAAACGAAACCACTTCGCTCAAAGGAAGACTAATGCTGAACAATCCATTGGTTGCTGTATATTCAGCCTTTGCACATTCGCTTTTTTTGTAATATACAGGCTCGCCGACAGATTCAAGGTCGTGAGATACTTCGATAATTACAATTTCGGGGTCGTCGCCATCTTTATAACCGACAATGTAATTGTAAAATGTGCGAATTTCCTTAAACAATTTTTTGGTTGTAACCATGTTCATTCCTGCAATGGTAATGTAACTTTCGCCATCTTTTACCTTTGAGTTAAAGATATTTCTGATTTCTTCTTTTTTGGCGGCAGAGTCGTCTGTCCCCATTCCCATAAGTTTATTCAAAAAACCCATTTGTGTTTCTCCTTAAATTTTAAGATTAAAAAATAATTAAAAATTTTGGTAAAGATATAAAAAATATTTAAATGGGTAAATTTAGTCGTAAGTCGTAAGTCATAAGTCGTAAGTTGTAAGTCATAAGTTGTTAGTCGTTTTAAAAACATCAATTTAAATTGAAAACGATATGAAATGTAAATTCAAAATCGACGGGTGTGTATTTTTGTTTTGCAGGCGTCCATTTTGGCGATGACGAAACTACTCTTACGGCTTCGGCGTCCTGTTTGGGCGTCAATTTTCTTATCACATTTACATTTGTTACATTTCCATTTTTATCAACAATAAAACTCAATACTACTTTGCCTTGTACGCAAGTTTCGCTGTCGGGATATTTTATGTTTTTCTGCACCCAGTCTTTGAAAGCATTTGCATCTTTTCCCATAAATTTCGGATATTCTTCGACAACGGCAAACGGAATATTTTCGTCGATATACGTTTCGGGTTCTAATTTTTGGGGATTTACATGTGTTATTTTATGTCTTTCGGCAGCAATGCTATCTTCGGTAAAATTCATAATATCTTTGGTTGTTGCATTTTTTTGTATGATTTTAATTTCTTTAGAATCAATATCAAAGATTTGTATATTTTTTGGCATTGGAGGCTCGACAACGGTTGTGGGCAAAAATTCTTCTTCAATAATTTCTTTTTTCGATTCGTACATTTTAGAAACAAAATCGTTGCTATCGGATAATCCTGTACCTGTGGTTTTTGAATTTGATGTTGAAAAATAAATAAGTCCGCCGGCAATTCCCAAACTCACGCAAGCCGCCGCCGTCCATGTAAAAATTGCATTTATGCTTGCCGCTGTTCCCCAAATCATTATTTTACGATGGTGTTTTTTGCGTATTGCCGTGCGGCGCATAATTTTTTCGTGCAAACTTTCAATATTTTTAGCATGGTTATCATCAACCAAATCAATACCTTCCAGCGCATCGCGCAGAAACAAGTCGTTCATTGCTTCGCGCTCGATGCGGTTTGCGTCAATGCCTTTTCGTTTGCCTTTTATGTAATCAAGCAAATTCTGATATAATTTTATTTTCGTTTCTTTACTCATTTTGCAATCTGTTTTCTATACATATTTTGAGATTACGTTTTCCGTTTTGTATATAACTTTTTACGCTTTTAAGATGATATTTTGTTTCGTCGGAAATGTCGGCATACGATTTTTCGTCTAAAAAAAACATTTTTATGCAGCAGCGTTGTGTTTCGGGCAGTTTTTCGATACATTGTTTAAGCGCGGCAAATTGTTTTTCATCATCTTGCTCACAAAGTAGATGCGTAATATCCGAAAAATCCATAAAATTATCGGCAAAATCTGTTAAAATTTCGATATTTTTTTTGCGCAGTTTTTGCAAACAATGATTTCGGGCAACACTGTAAATCCATGTGCGAAACACGCCGATTTCATATTTATGTATTTTTTCGAGAAGAAATTCAAAAATTTGCATTACGGCATCTTGCGCATCCTCAGAGTTTTGCAAATATTTCAAACACACACCGTAAACAAGATGCATATAACGATTGTAAAGTTGCCCCAAATATTCGCTGTTGCGGCTGCTGCGAAAAAGTGAAAGCAATTCGCTGTCGTTTTTGTCTTTTATATTGTCAATTTGCAAAATCATTTTCAAATGTAATTAATATTTTTTTTTATTGATGGGTTAAATCATACAATTCCATAAAATGCGATTGGTATTTGGTATTTAGTCGTTGGTATTTAGTCGTTGGTATTTAGTCGTTGGTATTTAGTCATTGGTATTTAGTCGTTGGTATTTAGTCATTGGTATTTAGTCATTGGTATTTAGTCATTGGTATTTAGTCATTGGTATTTAGTCGTTGGTATTTAGTCATTGGTATTTGGTATTATAGTTTACGTGGTATGGGTTTGCGTAAAAGTGCTATCTTGTTTTTGTTATTCCACAAAGACGCGAAGAACACAAAGATTATACACATTTTTACGAAAAAAATTCTTTGTGAACTTTGTGCCTTTGTGGGATAATTTTTTTGTTCAAAATCAAACCGAGCGCATTATGTTTACTATTTGTCGCTTTTAAACTTCTTTAACATCCTGACAGATACTAACTACTAAATTACAAATACCAATTTGATAACCACACAACAGGTGATATAATATTTTGATTTACAAAAATATCAAAAAAATAGATATTAAAAAAGGTTTAATTAAAAAATGAAAAGGTTTTAATTTGTAATTAAATTTATCGCATGATATTTTCAATATTATTATATTTTTTGCTACTTTTGCAACTTTAAATTATATAAAAGTATATTTATGAAAAAAATAGCCTTAGTTACAGGAGCAACATCAGGTATTGGAAAAGCGACAACAATTATGCTTGCCGGCTGCGGATTTAATCTTATTATCGCAGGTCGTCGCAAAGAGCGTTTGGACGAACTTAAATCGCAGCTCGAAATAAAATATAAGTCCGAAGCCTTGCCGCTTTGTTTTGATATACGCAACAAAGATGAAGTATGCAAAGCAATAAAAAATATCCCCGAAAAATGGAAAAATATTGATTTGCTTGTAAACAATGCCGGACTTGCAGTTGGGCTAAATCATATTCAAGATGGTTTGTTCGACGATTGGGATAGAATGATTGACACCAACATACGCGGATTGCTTTATATTACGCGGTGTGTAGCGCCGATGATGATTGAAAAAAACAACGGACATATCATAAATATTTGTTCGGTAGCAGGTAAAGATGTTTACGAAAACGGAAATGTTTATTGCGCCACAAAATATGCGGTAGATGCACTTAGCAAAGCAATGCGAATAGATATGCTTAAACACAATATAAAAGTTACAAATGTTTGCCCGGGTGCTGCCGAAACCGAATTTTCGACAGTAAGATTCAAAAACGATGCCGAACGAGCAAAAGCAACTTATACAGGAATGACGCCACTTACAGGCGACGACGTTGCAAACGTGATTAAATTTGTGATAAATCTTCCGCCGCACGTATGTATAAACGATATTGTTGTAACGCCAACATCGCAGGCAAATGCTTCGATTATTCATCGAAATTAAACATCAGCAAATTTTAAAAATAACGTTAAAATTTTTGCGATTTTTAATTTGATGAATGTTAAAACAAAAAAATATATTTGATAAAAACATATAAAATATTTTACTCCCGTTTTCTTACGAGAGTATTTGTTTTATTACGTCGCGGGCGGTGCGTAATGATTTGCTTTTCATATACAGCCGTAATTATTATATTAATAAACCAAAATACATACAATTTATTCTTGATTAATAAAATTTACCACAAAAAACTTAAAAATAAATTTGAAATAACCAATCTTTTATTTTAATTTTACTTTTTCTTTTTAGCGAAAATAAATTGTTTAGTGTGTGAAAAAGTATAATAAAACATATAATAAATCAATAATAACCGATATTTTCTTATCTGTTGCTTTAATTATTGTTACACAATTTGGCGCACACGCACAAAATACCAAAGTTGAGCATACTCACACTAAAACCAACAATCAACATTATAATGATGAAAATAATTGCCCAAAATGTAAAGATTTGGGTTATGAAAAATGCCAACACAATTCCTTTGATGTAAAAGACGTAAAAGATTTAATACCACCCATTTTATACGTTGACCCCACAGACCCGAATTCTAATAACACTTGTAATAAATTTTTACCGTTTTGCGGAGATGGAGTTATGAAATTTGAAACGACTTCTTGTCCTAACCATCCGCAAAATAGCACTGCAACTTGCAGTATTTGCAGTGGGCAAGGTGGTTTTACTTATGGTTGTTTAACTACATATCCACGCCCTGCATGGTTTTGTATGAAAGTTGATGTTGCAGGACAAGTTGTAATACATGTTGAAAGTAGTATTCATAACGATGATATAGATATTGCCATTTGGGGACCATTTGATTCTCCTACCGAAGCCTGTGCTAATTATTTTTACGGACAATCTCCAATTGCGTGCAGTTATAGCTCATATTCCTTTGAAACAATGACAATACCAAGCGCAGTTGCAGGAAAATATTACATGATGGTTATTACAAATTATCAAAATTATCTGGCAACGGTAGATATTACAATGACTAACGCAGGGCAGCCCGGTGCAGGGCAATTAAGTTGCGATATTGTATATGAATGTTCTATGCTTTCTATCTCAACAAATACAAGCGTTGATTCGTGTTCGAGCAGTTACAGCGTTTACGGTGTGATAGACTTTACCAATGCTCCCGACACAAGCCGTCTTTGCGTAGTAAATACCGCTCTGCTGCCAAACGATACATTTTATATCAACCCGCCATTTTCGGCGTTATCCGAATATGCGTATTTTTTCAACGGCGTTCCTTTCGATTCGGTATCGCCTAAGGTTATTGCTTGGTTTGAAACCGATACGGCGTGTTACAAAGAACAATCATATTCAGTTCCGTCAAAACCTGCGCCACAACTCGAAGCAAGCGGAGGAGGCGCAATATGTATCGGCGATTCGGTAATGGTAAAATTCAGGTTGAGATATTCGTGCGATTCGGCTACGTTTTCATATTCAATAAACGATACAACAATAATAACAGTAACCGATTACAGCGGATTTGAATATATAATTTGGGCAAAAGAATCTGCCGTATATAAACCTTTGTCAATATCAAATCATGTTTTTCCGAGCGGAACAATATCGGGAACAGTAACCGTTACCGTAAATCCCCGTCCGATAATAACTACTCAAAACGCAGCAATATGCAGCGGCTCGCATACTTTCAACTGCGGATTAAGCGGAAATACTTATAAATACGAATGGAAAAATTTAGCAACAAGTACCGTTGTTGCAACCACGTCCACATTTACAACCTCAACAGCGGGAAAATATCAAATTTCTGTAAAATATAATTCAACCCTGTGCGAATCGCTTGATACAGTTGAATTAATCGTATTCGGGAAACCGATAGTAACATTATCGGCATCATCAACATCAATATGTCCGGGCGATTCGGTATTTATAACAGCATTATCAACTCACGACAGCATAACAAATTACGAGTTTTTCAGAAACGGAACATCGGTGCAAAACGGAATTCAAACAATTTATCGCGAAGGAAATTTTATGTCAGCCGCAACGTACATAGCCATTGCAACCTGTACAAACGATACGCTTGTTTGCGTTGGCGATTCGAGCGCGGCGATTACAATAAATCTTGTAAACATTGATGCGCCCGTTTTGATAATTCCAAACGATACAATTTTATATGTAAATTCTGTCTGTTTTGCCGACACAACAACGTTAAGCACAGGATTTGCCAATATCGAATATGACACCTGTATCCGCAACACAAATACAAATATTACTTATATCGATTCGGTTTATACGCAAAATGGAACAACAATTATAAAACGAAAATGGACGGGAACTCATCTCTCAACAAATCAGCAAACAACACTTATACAGACAATAACGCTCAGTGATACAATTAAACCGACATTTGTAACACCAAATGATACAGTAGTTTACAAAGATAATGATTGCAATTATATAGTCGATACCATAATAACGGGCGACATAACAAACGTTGCCGATAATTGCACCGCTTTTGCAAATCTTTTAATATCATACAGCGATTCGATAAGCGACACATTAATTTTGCGCACGTGGACGGTTATCGACGAATCGGGAAACACGGTAAATGATATTCAAAGAATTATTTTGGACGATACTATCGCGCCCGAAATTATTGTAAATGTTTCGGACTTAAATCTGGAATGTGACGGCAACGGAAATATCGACGAAATTAACGAATGGCTGACTGACAACGGAAACGGACAAGCGCGTGATTGCAGTCCCGAAATTATATGGGAAAATAATTACAGCGAAAATAATTTTACAATAGATGCAAACTGCATAGGAACTAAATATCAGACAGTAACATTTACAATAACCGATGCAAAAGGCAATTTCACAACACGCAATGCCGAAATTACAATTAAAGACACACAAAAACCATATTTTGTAACATATCCGTCGAATTTAGTATTACGATGCGATGATGACAGCGTTTCTGCAAAAATCACAAATTGGCTTGCAATCAACGGCGGTTTTTCGGCTAACGATATTTGCAATGCAGATGCAATCACATATTCAAATAATTATGCAGCCCTTAATTTTGATACAACAAGTAATTGTACAATCGAAAAAATCGCTACCGTTTCGTTTATGGCTACCGATGTGTGCGGAAATATTTTATCAATCACCGCAAAAATACAAATAAAACCCGCACGAAAAAACGTCATAATAGCAAAAAATCATGAACGTATTTATGGCGATACCATATTTATGTTACAAGCGGTAAGCACAAGCACACTGCCTGTTGAGTTAAATATTATTGGCGGAACATCAGTAAATATTGAGAAAATCAGCGATGGATATTATCTTGCAAAAATAGAACATGCAGGAACAACAACAATAGAAGCTACACAGTTGGGCGACGACAGCACACTTACCGCAATACCGGAGACATTTGATATTGAGATAATTCCGGCACGATTAACAATAAGCCTTGAAGATAAAATGATAAAACAAGGCGACGAAATTCCCGAATTTACAATTATTTACAAAGGTTTTGTTTACGGCGAAACAGAGGCTGTGCTTATTACGCAACCAATAGTTTATTGCATTGCCACAATGAATTCAGCACCCGGAAAATATACTATTAACGCATTTTCAGCCTCAGCCGAAAATTACGTAATAGAATATCAATCGGCAACACTTGATATTCTGGTAAACTTCCCCAACGCCTTCACCCCATACACCCAAGATAATCTGAACGATATTTTTGCCGAAGGACACAATGTCAAAATTTTTAACCGCAACGGACAACTAATGTACGAAGGCAATAACGGTTGGGACGGAACACATAAACAAACAGGAAAATTAGCCAACCCCGGCGTATATTATTATGTTATACTTTGGGATAATAATGTATATCGCGGAAGCATTATGCTTGTGAAATAATTTGTTAATTATCAGAAGATTATTAATCAAACTCAGGTTTGTATTGACATAGTGAACTTCAAAAATAAGAGAACAAAGGCAAGACGAGTGATAAAAACTTGGCGATTAAAGGAATTTTTTTATTAAAAAATTGATAAATATAAGCAAATGAAAAAGACAGGTATTTTATCAGGAATATTAATCGTAATATTTCTATTTATGAATTGTTCGGAGAAAAAACGGACATTGGAAGTACATTATTTGAAGGAAGGAACGTTGTGTAACGAAATCATTTCTATTGATTTTATTGACAAGAACGGCAAAATTAATTCGCCCTATATTGATACGATAAAGTTCAGTTATCTTGATTCTATCGGTTATCCAGAAATGAATCCCGACAAAAGTGTAACTTATACAAAGGCTTATCCGTTGGATTTTTCGAAAAAAATTGAACCGTATTCTCCCGAATATTATTGCGCTTATACGTTGTATAACATTATCAAGAGCATTGAGTATTATAACAAACTGTTCGACAATAAAATAAACTTCGATTTTTATGAAGGATATCGGAACATAGAAGTAACAATAGGCGATGTTCCTTATCTTACATCTCCGAATATTTATATTTTTGAAAAGAACTCCAATCCATCCCCATCCTTGTTTTTTCACGAAATAGGACATCGCGCTTTTTGGTATATCCAAGCCACTGATGGTTTGGGCATTAAATTCAAAGGCTTGTCAATTATTCACATGGGGTTACTTGAATATTTTACCGTATCGCTTAATAATTCACCTGTCGTCGGCGAAGATGCTTTACCTGTTAAAATAATCAGAAATGCGGGATTATTGCATCAATATCCACTGAGTGATTCCTTTAATATCAGACATTATCTAAAACTTATGGAAGAATCATATCCCGTTGAAATACAAAATCCGCAAAGTAACATTTCAAAATATTTGGCGGCAAGTTATGCTGCTTATGATGACAAAATATTGGATAATATTTATGACAATGATAATCTGTATGATAATCATAGGGGCGGCATGATTCTGACAAGTACATTATGGCGAATACGCGGAAAAATGGGACAGGAAAATACGGATAAATTAGTAGCGCAAACAATACTGAATTTAAGCAAATACATGGATAAACGCCCCGATTTTTACAATGCCGACACTGAATCATTACCCGATAAAATTGAATGGTACGATTTATTTTACGGGTTGATACAAAAAGAAAAAGAATTATTTGAAGGAAAAAATACTCAAATAATTGTGAACGAGTTTGCAAAAACAGGTTATTCTATTGGTTTAGTGAAATATTGAAAACTATTATTGAGAGAAGTTTGTAAAATGCTCACACTTTTTCGGCAGGATTGAGTTCCGAACTATGTAGTAATTGATATTATGACACATTTCAGCCTGCTTTTTGTCCACTTGCCCTAAGATACCGCCCTTTTCAAAAAACAAAAAAACGGAGAACAAAAAATTCTCCGTTTTCTTAATATTTCACCTGACTTTGACAAAGCGACACCCTACCATTTCTCCCAAAAATTTTCGTCAAAAAGTTGAGCGATTGATTTGTG